>WFZC01000281.1 GCA_015489765.1 Desulfobulbaceae bacterium | reverse complement strand
CTCCATTGCCGAACTGCAGACAAGGGATGACCGGCTACTGACGGAGATTGAGGGCGATATGCGGCAGGGCGTGCTCAAGGATTGCTTTGTTCCCTCCATGCTGTTTCCTGGCAGGGAAGCGGCGGCCCGCAACCTGGCCGCCTGGCATGCATTCTGGACACCAGCCAGGGTGGCGGCCCTGCAAAAAGAGCTGGTGACAATCGGCGGGCCCCTGGGCTTTGCCCCGGATGGTTTCCGGGAATTTTTTCATCAGCTTGAACCCGGCTACACTCTGTCGTCTATCCCGATTCCGCCCCGCTTTTTCAGCCTGCTTGGAATTAACCGGCCGCCTGATCGGTCGGAGATTATTCAATTCACCACCCTGCGGCCGGGCAAAAAATATGACGGCGCCTCTTTTTTTGCTCGCTATCATCCCGAGTACAGTGTGTTTGACAGCGCCTGGTTCGGGAAACGACTGGCAGCAATTCTCTTTTCCACCTTTGCCCGCATGCTTGCCATTCTCAGCCTTGGTCTGGTGGCGATGCTTTTTGCTTTCTACCTGAATGTATCGCTTACCCTGTTGACTCTGACCCCGGTTGTCTTTGCCTATGTCTGCACCCTGGGCACCCTGCATCTGCTGGGTCGGCCCATTGATATTCCGGGCCTGATGCTGTCCATCGTCATCCTAGGCATGGGCATCGACTATTCCATTTTTTTTGTCCGTGGTCATCAGCGGTACCGCGATGTCAACCATCCCGATTATGGCCTTGTTCGCAGTGCTGTTTTTCTGGCCGCCGCCTCCACCCTGATCGGATTCGGCGTCCTCTGTTTTGCCGACCACTCCCTGCTGCGCAGTATCGGCATTATCTCCCTGCTTGGTATCGGTTATTCCCTGCTCGGTGCCTTTCTCCTTCTGCCGCCGTTGCTGAACTGGTATTTCAGTGCTGACAGGCCCCATAAAGGGCAAAAATCGGATATTTTTTCCCGGGTGCGACGCCGGTACCGGACCCTTGAGGCTTATCCCCGCATGTTTGCCCGCTTTAAACTCCGCTTTGATCCCATGTTCACTGAGTTACCGAAGATACTGGCGTCAGCGCAAAATGGGCGGCAGGTGCGCACCATTGTCGACATCGGTTGCGGCTACGGGGTGCCGGCCTGCTGGTGCCTGGAGTATTTTCCCGGAGCCGCAGTCTACGGAATCGACCCGGACCCGGAACGAATCCGGGTGGCGGCCCTGGCAGCGGGCAGCCGCGGAACCATGACCTGTGGCCGGGCGCCGGAGCTGCCGGAGCTGCCGCAACCGGCCGACATCATCCTCATCCTCGACATGCTCCATTATCTTGATGACGGAACGCTGCGTGATCTTTTTGGCCGTTGCTCGCAGGCGCTGGCGTCGGGCGGTATCCTGGTCATGCGTTTTGTCATCAGGCCGGATGGCAAGGTCTCGTGGCTCTGGCGGCTGGAAGACAGGCGGGTCAGGTGGTCGGGGGGGGTGGCCCATTACAGGACTTCGGCACGGATGGCGGCCTTTGCTGCGTCCTCCGGCCTGGAGATTCTGGTTAAAAAGATGGCCGATACCGATCCGGAACTGGCCTGGATCGTGGCCCGGCGGCCATAGGGGAGGCAGGAATGTTCAGGATGCCCAGGAAACTATCCCGGGGAGAAAAGACCGGCATCGTCGCCATTGCCCTCGGCCTTGGCCTGCTGCCGGTGGCGCCGCATATGGCGCTTATTCCCCTGCTGCTCTTTCTCCTGTTGAGCCTGGCAGCCCCGTTTTTTCCCCAATGGTCATTTTTCCTGCCCGTCATCAGCCATGGCCGGCCGGGGGAAAAAGGGGTTGCCCTGACCTTTGATGATGGCCCGTCGCCGGAATCAACGCCTGTCATTCTTGATCTGCTTGCCCGCTACCGGCTGCCGGCCACCTTTTTCGTTGTCGGCAAACAGGCGGCGGCCCATCCGCAGCTTGTGCGGGCAATTCTGGCCCAGGGGCATACCATCGGCAATCACTCATGGCGGCATGACTCCCTGCTGATGCTGCGCGGCCCAAAAAGGCTGGCCGATGATATCCACCGGGCGCAGGAAATAATCGCGCAGACAGGAGCGAGGCCGCTGGTTTTCCGACCGCCGGTGGCAGTCACTAATCCGTATCTTGGCCAGGCGCTTGCCGAAGAGGGGTTGGTTGCCCTTGCCTACAGCTGCCGGGCCCTTGACCGGGGCAACAGAAACATCACCAACCTGGCCGGGAAGATTCTTGGGAAACTGCGACCCGGAGCCATCATTATACTTCATGACCTGCCGCCGCACAGGGCCGAACTTTCGGACCAGTGGCAACAGGAGTTGGAACAGCTCTTGCGCACTCTGGCGGCTGACTTTTCCGTTGTCCCGCTGGCAGAGCTTATCGGCAGGCCGGTAATGGAGAAAGAAACAGAGTTTTAATCAAGGGTAAAATCCCTGCCGGCATACTGAATGTGTGAACTATCCCGGTGGATGGGGGCGATGGCATGGACGCCCCCGCATTGCGGGCAGGTATCGACATGGGTTTTCATGGTAAAGACGGCACCGCAGCCCTGGCAGGTTGTTTCATAACCGCCGCCTTCAATCGGTTTGTCCCGTATGGCGCCGTCATGGGCCTTGCAGACAAATTCAACCAGTTCCCGGCCAGTGGCAAACGGGCCGCCTGAGCCGTGTTTTTCGGGAGAACCGCAGTTTGGACATCCGTACATGATAACGCTCCTTAATGCTGTTTTTAGAGAGGAATGACACACGATCCACCCCAGAGTACCACGGATATCCTGCCTCCACAACCGCCTGGGTGACGGGGTGGTTTGCCTGATTGAATAGTGGTGATATCATTTGATTTTTTTCGTATGTAATGATAGAAGGGGAAAGGATTGTCGAGGAAAAAACCACCTTACCTGTATCCGTGGTTTTTTTGTAATAGCCTAGATTTCATGGAGGAAAAATGAAGGTAGTATCTTTCTGCAGGGTCCTGTTTGTGTGTTCAGTTGTTTTTTTGCTGGCCGGTTGCGCGGGTACGCAGAACAGTGAGGGCTCGCAACCTTCGGCAGTGGAGAACAGCGATCAGTCCGAGGTCGTGCAAAAGTTGGCCAAACGATATGATCAGGCCTTTGTTGCGCCTTTTACGATAGCGCCCGAATACGGCAAGGATTACCCTGATGCCGCCGCCACCCTGCGGCGGAGCATGATGGATGGGTTGAAGGCCGGGAACAAGTTCAGCCGGGTTGAAACGCTGTACAAGGGACAGCGGGCAACGGGCCGCGCCCTGATCATCAAGGCAAATATCACCAAATTGCGGATAGCGAGTACTGCCGCCCGTTTCTGGGGCGGTCCGTTTGCCGGCAGCTCTGGCATAGAGCTAGAGTTGCAGCTTATTGACGGCGCCACCGGCAAGGTTGTGCGAACCAAGAAGATGTCAAGCTGGAATAATTCCTGGGCCGCGTCCTGGAATTTTGGCGCCAGTGACCGTTCCCTCCTTGATGACGTGGGAAAAATTATGGCGAAATACGTTCTTCAAACCATCCCGGAACAATGATGATGCAACGGAAAACGGTTTCACAGAGGGCAAAAAGGGGAGACCGGCGGTTGGCGGGCATGGTTTTGGCGGTGTCGGTTCTGTGTGGGTTGTTCCTGGCCGCTAACGGATGGGCCGGTATTTTCCTTGATACCACCAATGACAGCTACGCGATTCTTACCGGCTATGGTCAGAGTTTTCCCGGCTGGGGAATGACCACCCAGCGGGTTGAAACCATTGACGTTGTGCTGCGTCATAATCACCATGTGATTGAAAATATCGGCTCCGGCTGGTACCGGGGATTTCATTCAACCATCATGGAACTGCCCATCCATATCGTGACCAGTCCCGATGTGTCCACCATGATCGCCCTTAATTTCCTCGCAACCTACACCTTCACCGCCGATCCGGACTGGCAGCCGTACATTTTCGGAGGCGGCGGTCCGGTCTATTCCTTTGCCGATATTCCCGGCATGGGCGCGCGATGGAACGGTAACTATCAGGGGGGCATCGGAATTGAACATCCGCTTAACGAGGCGCATCACCTGCTCCTCGAGCTTCGATATCACCATATTTCCAATGCCGGACTCAAGGAACCAAATGAGCCGCTCAACTCCGTCAAGGCGCTGGTGGGATTTACCTTTTAAGGATGATGGCGGTCTTTTACCCCATGGTCAGGAACTGTGACAGGGGTGAGTTTATTCGTCCATGTAAAGCCGTTTAGGTGAATAAACTCGCCTTTGCGGGGATTTTTTCTCATTATGTTTTATAGCGGCGTCCAATATCTCTGTCCGGCGCAGGCCCGGCAGAGTGTTTTTCCGTTCTGTTGCACGTCACGGCAGTCCTGTACCCAGTCCCCGCATTCCTCACATTGCACCCTGCGCATCGGCCGACCGGGCATATCGCATTCAGGAATATTCGCCCGCACCTCCTGGATGGTAAACAGCTCGTCTACGGGCATGACCTTGTAGGCGGCCAGTTGCCGCTGGTATTTATTTTCGATCTCCGGACAGTATTTTGCAGACAGCTCCCGTGATTCCTCGCGGGCGGTGATGCGTACGGCCTTGCCGGTTTCCAGGTTGACAAAGGTGGCGGCCATGATGCCGAAATCCATCCAGCGCATGGAACGTTTGCCCAGGCTGCAACCGGTAACCGACTGGATGGCATCGGTGGCGCAGCGGTCTATTTCCACCAGCACGTAGAGCTTTTTCCTGTCCCTGCCCTTGGGGTCGTCAATGCCGATCAGGTCAAGGCCCAGCATGGACATTCGGACGCCGATGACCTGGCCGGCACAGATATGGCCGTGAATTTTAGTTGAAATATCAAGAAGGGTGTCAAAAGACTCCATGATGTGCTCCGGGTAAGTTTAGGTATTGCCGATGGATAGAAAAATAAAAAATGATGGCGTCGTAAAAACTTCGATCTACTGCGTCGTGTGTCCTGTGGCGATTCTCGACATACTACATGTATAGTCAAGACCCGCCACAGAACACTACTCCTTGTATATCTGTGTTTTTACTTAGCCATCTCTGAAAAAAATTAGGACTTTT
>WFZC01000280.1 GCA_015489765.1 Desulfobulbaceae bacterium | reverse complement strand
TCTATGTAGTGGGCAACGGTTGGCCTTTGCCGGCTCATCTCGATGGTGTCATTATTTTTGGCTTTAATAAATGTACCATATCCTTTATTGTATCCAGGCCCGGAACCCGGCAGCGATCATGGTGCCCGGCCCTGGCAAGGGTTTCGGGCTTTTTGCTGCCCTGCTTGTTTTTGATAACCTGGTCGCCGGCAGCAGCGTGCCGGCTTGTTTGTTTTTTTTGTTATTCTCCGTGGGAGTATACACAGTGTCTGCATTAACCGTGGCCACAACAGGACCGAAAAAATCCCATGCCTGGATGGCAGCCAGCCGCTATGCGCCTGGTGCCGAGATTGCACTCTATCCGCACACCCGCGCCCTTGTCGATGCCTTTGTCTCAGGTGAGGCAAACGTGATCGTCGTGCCGATATATAACACCCGTGAAGGGGAGAATAAACCGTATTTCCGCCTGTTCGAAAAGATTAAATCCGGCTACTGGATAGATAATATTGTCCTGCCGGTCCACATATCACTGGGCGGGCTTACGGCCGGAGAAAAGGTACAGGAACTGCATACCCTGATCGGCAATCAGAGGGTATTCAAACAGTGCGAGGAGTATATTGCCAATATCCTGCCGGAAGTGACCCTGATGGGGGTCAACAATGTTGAGGAGGCAATCGAAGCTGTCAGCAGGGAAAACGGGCATGGTTTCGGCGCTCTTGCCGGTGAGCAACTGTTGTCCCGGCTTGGTCTGCACATACTTGAACGCGATGTCGCACCCCATAACCGGACCCGATATGCTGTCCTTGGGCCGGAACTGGCTGTACCCACCGGTTATGATGCCACGGTCCTCATAACCGAGCCCCTTGACGACCGTGTCGGCATGCTGGTCGATATCCTGGGAGAGTTTACCCGACGCGGGATCAATATCCTGGACATGCGTTCTGAAAATGACATCAAAACGCAGAAGTTACAGGTCTATATTGAGGTCGAAGGCCATATCCAGGATGATGTTATCACCAAAGCGGTCCAGCGTATTGAAAACTCTGTTATCCAGCAGCCGGGCTGCCTGCGCCTGCTTGGCAGTTTTCCCAGGGTCGATATGCGGACCAAATTTATCAAATCATTTGGTTTTATCGGTACAGGCGCCATGAGCGGCTGGTTTGCCGACCGGCTGGAAAATGAGGGGTACCGGGTCCTGTTGACCGGCCGGTCAACCGCGTTGCGGCCCGAAGAGATGATCAAGCAGGTCGATGTCCTGGTTATCTGTGTGCCGATTTCCGCCACAGTCACCACCATCAGACAGTATGCGCCCCTGCTCGCCGACGGCCAGGCCCTGATTTTGCTGGCGGGAGAGGCGGAAACCACGGTCAAAACTGCCCTGGCTGTTACTTCGTCGGGGGTCGAGGTCATGCTGGTCCATAATCTCTGGGGACCACAGGCAGCGGTGATGAAGGATAAAAACGCCATTGTGGTGCGAACGCCGCGCAGTGGCCGCTTTTGTGCGGAATTCGAGGCGTTTTTGTACAAACACGGGGCTGATATTTATCATGATTCGCCGGAAAAACATGACCTGCTCATGGGTATTGGCCAGAAGTTGCCGACCATAATTTCCGTTGCCCTGGCCATGACCCTTGAGATGAACGGAATAACCGCAGAGGATATTGCCGGTCACTGCACCCTCACCTCGCTCTATCCCATTCTCGCCATGGCCAGGGTCCATGCCCAAAATGCACGGACCTATGCCGAGATCATGGCGACTTCCGGTGAGAGCAGAAAAATCGTCCATGATTTTGCGGAAAATTTGAAGAAAGTGATCGACAAGGCAGATGCCTCGGAGATCAGGGAACTTGCCCGGTTGATCGATTGCAACGTCGAACACCTGAGCAGAGACTTTATTCAGGCCAGGATGGAACAGGCCAAGGCGGTTGATGAGGTTCTTGGCAGGATGATCTGATCATGGTTGTTGGTCGCCCTGATACTTTTGCCGCAACAGGAAACAGGTGTGATCGCAATATTGTCAGCAGGAAACTTGACCGCAGAGAGAACCGTGTATAGAGTAACTATCGGTTCCAGCTTTCCCCCTGTAACCATTCCTGCGGCCGGACGATGACAATTTCAATCGTGACTTGCCGGTATAATGAAAAAATTATGAAAAAAAAGTTCAGCCCAACGCAGATTGTTATCTTTCTCTTTCTGCTTTGGGCGTTGATGTTATTTTACCAGTCCCGGCATAGAGCACGTTCTCTGTGAAATCCGTTTCCGGTTGCACCGGGCAGTGCAACCCGATGTGCTGTTCCAAATCCGGCAGGAGGCGGATAACGGACGGAATTTTTGATCTGGTCTGCGTGCAGGACCGGATTTTTTCCAGATACCTGTAAAACCGGAACCAATGGTGTTTCCGGTCGTTTTTCACGTCAATAAAAAAATCCCGGATAACGGGTTGGAGTAAAAATTACCATGCTGTCAACAGTGTTGAAATACCTTGAAGAAAAACATGTCTGTCCCCATTGCAAGCAGGAACTGACCCTGTGCAATGCCCCCCCCATCCATGTCGGCGATGGTCTGGGCTGGGGATCGGAATATCTTTTTATCTGTCTGAACAATGAGTGTTCTCTTTTTGTCAATGGCTGGAAGCATATCGAAAATCAATATGGTCATGTCGGCTCTTATCGCTACATGGAAATTCCGGGCAGTAATGAAAATTATAATATGATGGTTGCCGGCAAGGATGCCTTTACCGGCAGTGTCGTTGATATCGAGGCAATGAAGCAGCAGAACAAGAGATACCAGGAGGAAAAAAAGGCAGAGGCCCTGTTGCCGACATGCCTGGAAGAAAAAAATCTTGAACCGGTACTCTTTCTCCTGCTTGATGAAGCGGCAAATATCGAGATCAGGAAAAAGGCTGCTGCCATGCTGGTGCCCCTCAATGACCTTGAATGCGTTGAACCCTTGCGCAACCATTCGTTCAGAGATACTTCCCTTGAACAGGAGGTAAACCTGGCAGTATCGGCCATTTTAACCAAACATTATATGAAAGAGTGTCCCTATTGCGCCGAACTGATCAAGGCCCGGGCCAAGGTCTGCAAGCACTGCTCAAAAGACCTTGACTAAAACCGTACATTCCTCTTGCCAAACGGGCCGCATCCGGGTATAAAAGCGCTCGCACATGGTGAGCGTAGCTCAGTTGGTGGTAGCACCGGGTTGTGGCCTCGGAGGTCGTGGGTTCAAGTCCCATCGCTCACCCCATGAAATACCAAGGCGTTTTAAGGATATTTTTTATTCTTAAAATGCCTTTTTTTATTGGCTATCTCTTCTTCTACCTGCCAAGGCGGGCGCGAACCCTGGTCACAATTTCATCAAGCTCATCCAGGCCGAGCAGGTGCAGGCAGACGGCATAAACAGCGGCGCCGCCGCCTATCAACAGGCCAATACCTAATAGTTGTCCAGGGATGCTGCCGATCAGCATTGGTTGGAACCATTTTTTTGCCCCCATGATAACACCGGCCATGACCATGGTTGCAAATCCTATCTTGATCAGTCCCAGACCAGTTCTTGCCAGAGGATACCCGTGCAGTTTCCTGTACAGGACAGTTCCGAGAAAGAAAAAATTGAGAATCATGACGCTGGAGGTGGACAGGGCAATGGCCCGGTGCTGAAAGGTGTCGATGGTGAGCAGGATTATGACAATATTGGCACCAACGGCAAGAAAAGAGCCGATGACCGGATATTTTGTGTCATCCAGGGCATAGAAGACCGGCACCATGATCTTGACCGCGGAATAGGCAAAAAGCCCATAGGCATAACAGGTGAGGGCGGCAGCGGTCTGGCTTGTGTCAAAACTTGAGAAAACGCCATGCTCAAAGATCAGGCGGATGATGGGCGTGGCAAGCAGGATCAGACCGGCAGTGGCGGGAATGGCCAGGCTGAACACCATGAGCAGAGACGAGGCCAGGGTCCGGCGCAGCCCATCCATGTCTTGTCTGGCCGCGCATTTTGCCATCACCGGCATGGCGGCAATTGATATGGCAACCCCGAAAATACCGATGGGAAGCTGGACCATGCGAAAGGCGTAGTTGAGCCAGGAAACCGAACCCTGGGCGCAGGAGGCGGCAAAGTTGGTATTGACGAATATGTTGATCTGGGTGGCGGAAAGGCCAATGGTGGCCGGCACCATGAGGCGCAGGATTTTTTTCAGGCCTGGATCGTTGAATTTGAGGCTGGGCCGGAAGACAAAACCGGTTTTTTTCAGGGCCGGCAACTGGATTAGCAGCTGGAGCAGTCCGCCGATGAGCGTGCCCCATGCCATGCCAGCTATGGCGGGCAGACCAAAATGGGGAAAGAGCAGGGCCAGGGAGACACCGCCAATTATTGACCCCAGATTGAAAAAGGCCGAGGACAGGGAAGGAATGAAGAACCTGCCCCTGGTGTTGAGCATGCCCATGACAATGGCGGCCAGGGCAACAAAAAGGAGAAAGGGAAACATGATCCTGGTCAGCAGGATGGTCAGTTCTGTCTTGCCGGCAATCAGGTTGAAATCAGGGGCCAGCAAATTGACAATGGGGCCGGCAAAGTAGATGCCGATCAGGGTAAGACCACTGAGCAGGATGGCGAAAAAACTGAGCACCCGTCCTGCCAGTTTCCAGGTTTCCTCAGGGCCTCGGTTGGTATCATATTCGGAAAACACGGTGACAAAGGCTGCCGACAGGGCGCCTTCGCCAAAGAGATCCCGCAGGAGATTGGGTATGCGAAAGGCGACCACAAAGGAATCATAGGCAAAACCGGCCCCGAACATGGAGGCAAAGATCTGTTCCCGCACCAGGCCAAGCACCCTGCTGCACATGACAGCAATGGAGACCGCGCCTGCGGCTCCGGCGATTTTTCCGGTTGAAGCGCCAGCTTTTCCGTCCTTTTTTCTCTGCAATTTTCCTGTGATCATCTGCTATGTTATCGCTTGACTTTACAAGGTTAATAAGAATATATAGAGTCACTGATGTTCATGGAAGAGATGGTTACCATTCCTGATGCAAAAGCGAAAGAAATATCCAGATTTTGCTGTTGCCCAACCCGGATGGAAACATCTCCTTATCAACCCGACCCGCCCTACCGGAGGTATTCATGCAGGAAGTACAACATATCAGGAATACGGTAATTTTAGGCCATGGCAATAGCGGCAAGACCACTCTTGCCGATGCGATGCTCTTTACTGCAGGCGCCGTCAACAGAATGGGCAAGGTGGATGACGGGTCATCGGTCATGGATTTTGAGCCGGAAGAAATCAAACGGCAGATTACCATCAGTGCGGCCTTTCATCATGTAAACTGGAAAAAGACCGAGATCTTCCTCAGTGACACGCCCGGTGATGATAACTTTGTCAATGAAGCAAAATTTGCCGCCCAGGTGGCGGATAGCGCTGTTCTGACGGTTGGGGCCGTGCTTGGTGTTCGCAGCCAGACAGAACGTTTTGTCGATTATGTCCAGGACAACAACCTGCCCTGCGTGATCTGTATTACCAAAATGGACCGGGAACGGGCCAATTTTCATAAGACCATTGATGAGCTGAAGGAATCCTTTTCCCTCAACCCGGTTGTCCTCTATCTCCCCATCGGCGCAGAAGACGATTTTAAGGGTGTTGTTGATATTGTTGCCGGCAAGGCGCTGTTGTTTGCGGACGACGGTTCCGGCAAGGTGACAGCCGCTGATATTCCGGCGGACATGGAAGATGAAGTCGCCAGTCTGCGTGAAAACCTGATGGAATACGTGGCGGAAACCGATGATGATTTGATAGAAAAATTCCTGGAAGAGGGTGAGCTGACCGATGAGGAACTTGTGTCCGGGCTGAAAACAGCAGTGCGGGAAGGCAATATTTCCCCCGTCTGCGCGGTGTCGGCTTTAAAAAATTATGGAGTCGGGATCGTTCTTGATGCTGTTGCCGATTATCTTCCCTCACCAGACCAGCGACCGGCCCAGGTCGGCACGGATCCGCAGGGAGAATTGATCGAGAGAAAAGGTACGGTCGATGAACCATTTTCCGCCCTGGTCTTCAAGACCATGGCTGATCCGTTTGCCGGCCGCTTGACCATTTTTCGTGTTTATTCCGGTACATTGAGCGGTGACAGTTTTTATAATTCTACCCGGCAGACCAGCGAGCGTTTTGGCCACCTGTTTCTTCTCGAGGGCAAGGAACAACAGCAGGTGGACAAGGCGATTCCCGGCATGATCGTGGCTGTTGCCAAGTTAAAGGAGACGGTTACCGGTGATACCCTCTGTGACGAGAACAATCCTATCCTTTATGACCCCCTGGAACCCATGCCGCCGGTTATCTCCTATGCGGTCAGCGCGAAAAAAGGAGATGAGGAAAAACTGTTTTCTTCCATCACCCGGATGCTTGACGAGGACCTGACACTGCAGTTGACAAGGGAGGAGCAGACCCACGAGGTGCTGATTTCCGGGGTGGGACAGGTCCACCTGGAAGCGGTCGGTGAAAAGATGAAACGCAAGTTTGGCGTTGAGATGGAATTGAGGCTGCCCAAGGTGCCTTATCGTGAGACGATCAAGGGGTCGGTTACTGTTCAGGGCAAGCATAAAAAACAGTCGGGCGGCCGTGGCCAGTATGGTGACTGCACCATTGAGATGTCTCCCCTGCCAAGAGGGGAGGGATTTGAATTTATTGATTCAATTGTTGGTGGTGTTATTCCCCAGCAATACAGGCCAGCAGTGGAAAAGGGTATTCTTGAGGCCATGGAAAAGGGGGTCATTGCCGGTTACCCCTGTGTCGATGTCAAAATTAACTTGATAGACGGCTCCTATCATAACGTGGATTCATCGGAGATGGCTTTCAAGATTGCCGGGTCCCTGGCCTTTAAAAAAGGAGTGCTGGAGGCAGACCCCATTCTCCTTGAGCCCATCCTGGAGCTTGAGGTGCAGGTTGACAAGGAACATGTCGGCGATGTGATGGGTGATCTCAACAGTCGCCGCGGCAAGGTGCTGGGCATGGATGCCACGGATAAACATGAAATAGTCCGGGCCCATGTACCACAGGCGGAGGTGCAGCTGTATGCCCCTGACCTTACCTCCATGACTGGTGGCCGGGGCAGTTTTACGGTCAAGTTCTCCCATTATGAGGAGGTACCTGGCCATCTGGCGGAAAAGATCATCGAACAGCATAACAGTGAAAAGTGAGCGTCTACAGTGTAGGCATCCTGACGCTGAGTGACAAGGGCGCCCGAGGCGAGCGGGAAGATACCTCAGGCGCCATGTTGCAAGAGCTGTTTGGCGGGCTGGATGAGTACCGGGTTGTCCGCTATTTACTTATTCCCGATGACCAGGAACGCATTGCCGCAACCTTGACCCAATGGGTGGATGTCGAGGGGATTGACCTGATTGTCACCACGGGCGGCACCGGGGTGTCGCCCAAAGACCTGACACCCGAGGCCACCAGGATGGTTATTGAACGTGAGGTGCCCGGAATTGCCGAGGCCATGAGGATGGCGAGTCTGGAAAAGACAGTTCAGGCTGTCTGGTCCAGGGGAGTGGCCGGCATTCGCAAGCAGAGCCTTATCATCAATCTGCCGGGAAGCGAAAAAGCGGCCCGGGAAAATATCGAGGCAGTGCTGCCCGCCCTGGCCCATGGTTTGTATAAGCTCAAAGGAGGCCGGGCCGATTGCGGCGAGCTGGTCTGATTTTTTTTCTGTTACTTATCATAACTGGCCATCAGCAGAATTTTCTGCAGAGCCGTTCCAGAACTGAAACCAGATCGTAATCACGATATTTTGGTGTAACAAAATATTTTGTTACACCAAAATGATTTTACAACCCTTCAATCCGCACTTTTTCTTCATTGTCATCGTCTGCGGCAACTATTTCACCGATAACCACCGGTGTTTCGTTCAGGGCCGTAAACTGCTGCATGACATCTTCCACATTCTCTTCGGCAACCAGCGCCATCATACCGATTCCCATGTTAAAGGTACGGTACATCTCCTGAACGGGAATGGTGCCCTTTTCCTGGAGGAAGGGGAATATCGGTGGTATATCCCATGACCCGGCCCGGATGACGGCCTGGCAGCCGTTGGGCAGGATCCTGGGTACATTATCAATAAAGCCGCCGCCGGTGTTATGGATCAGGCCATTGATGGTGTAATTGCGCAGCACGGTCAGCACACTGGCCACGTAAATTCTTGTTGGCCGCAGCAACTCCTCTCCAACCGTGCAGCCAAGCTCGGGAACATGGTCATCAACGGTCAGTCCCAGTTCTTCAAAGATTATCTTCCGTACCAGGGAATAGCCGTTGGAATGGAGTCCGGATGAGGCAAGCCCGATAATTTTGTTGCCGACCCGGATATCACTGCCGTCGATAATTCGGTTCCGCTCCCCGATACCGACGACAAATCCGGCCAGGTCGTAATCTCCGGGCCGGTAAAGTCCGGGCATCTCTGCGGTTTCGCCGCCGATCAGGGCACAGGATGATATTTTGCAGCCCTCGGCAACACCACGAACAACCTCGGTGGCCACATCAATATCAAGGGTGGACACGGCAAAGTAATCAAGGAAAAATAGTGGTTTTGCGCCGCTGACAATGACATCGTTGACACACATGGCAACCAGATCAATGCCAATGGTGTCGTGTTTGTTACACAGCTTGGCAATGGCAAGCTTGGTACCCACACCATCTGTGGATGCTATGAGTACAGGGTCTTCATAGCCGGCATTACCAATTGCAAACAGGCCGGAGAACCCACCGATATCGTTGAGGACACCCCGGCCATGGGTTTCTGCCACAAGTCCCTTGATGCGCGAGACAAATGCATTGCCCTTGTCTATGTCTACTCCGGCCTGACTGTATCTGCTGGCGGCTGTGTCCTTATTCATATTGCTTATAAATTTATCTGATACTTAAAAGAGAAAAAAAGAAATAACAAAAAAAGAAAATATTGTTTTTTTCAAATACGTTATAATGCAAGGGGATTAAATTTCAGCTTACTTTTTTTTCTTTGCCATTGTCAATATCTTTGTCTGTTTTTGTTTCCTTTTGGCAACAGGGGGCCTGTTTTTTGGGAAGATTACCTGGGGAAAAGCAGATAGATGTTCTCTCCGGTTGCAGCTCTTGCCCGGCTCTGGTAATCTTATGGTATGAAACTTCTTGTCACCCTTATCGGCCTGGTTTTTGTCCTGGAAGGATTACCCTATTTTGTTTTTCCCGAAGCCATGCAACGTTGGCTCAGGCAATTACTGGAAATGCAACCCTCCCAACTTCGTTTTATGGGCCTGCTTGCCATGGCCTTTGGTCTTTTCCTCTGTTTTCTGACCCAAAGATCAGGCCTGTTCCATTAAGCTGATATCTAACTGCTGCAGGCCACCCTGTAATAGTTCCTGCGCCGAGACTGTTGAACAGGTGTCTTACCTGGTCGAATATCAATTTCGGCACAGGTGTACTGGTTGTACATCAAACACGAAATATTTCATCTTACTATGTAGATGATATTTTGCTGGAAATTTGCCCGGGCATCATGCCTGAACGTCTTTTTCCGGTTTTGCCCATACTTTTCTTGCGACAACAGGTATTGTTGGGTATTTTACAGATTTTTTGAATCGACCAGATTGACGCCATTGCTGTCCCGGGGAGGGGTGTATGGAAAAAACACCGAAAAGAGAGATGATAGGCCTTGAGGGTGAGGTATTGCTTAATACACTCAGGCGGCTGTATCGTCGTGGCGCTGTAGATAACATCACCAAACTCATCACAAAAACCCATCCGGCCGACCTGGCCTGGATCTTTCGTTCCCTTCCTCCCAGTGAACAGAAAGATATTTTTCAGATAATCGCCAAAACCGATATTGTCTCCGACTTCCTGAGTGAGCTCGACTCTTCCATTATGGTTGAACTTGTCTCCGGTCTTTCGCCATCTTTTATGGCCGCTATTGTCAGTGAAATGGCCTCTGACGATGCCGCAGACCTGTTGGAGGCATTGCCCGAAGAGGTTGCCAGGGAGATCCGGGCCCACATGGAGACCGAGGAACGGGAGGAGGTCGAGGAGCTTCTTAAGTATGATCCCGAGACCGCCGGTGGCATCATGTCACCGGATTTCATGTATCTCGATGAAAACCTGACCGTTGAAGAGGCGATCAAAAAGGTCCAGAAACGCAGTGAAGAAAAAGAGATGGTGTTTTATCTCTATATCACCCACGGTGAAGGCCAATTGGCAGGAGTACTTTCTCTGCGTGAATTGTTGATGCATCCAATGCATCGCAAATTGAAAAACATCATGAACACCAACGTGATTTCTGTAACCACCGATACCGACCAGGAAGAGGTGGCCCATATTGTTTCCCAGTATAACCTGTTGGCCGTGCCTGTCGTGGATGCCACCTTCAAGCTTGTTGGTATAGTCACCGTTGATGATATTATTGATGTCCTGCGTGAAGAGGCAACCGAAGATTTCCTGCAGATGGCCGGTGCGGGCAAGGAGCAGGAAATTCTTCTCAAACCTCTGCACAAAAAAATAATGCTGCGTGCGCCCTGGCTTCTCGTTGCCTGGATAGGGGGGGTCGGCGCAATGTTTATCATCAATCATTTCCAGGGAGAGCTTCAGAAAGTCCTTGCTCTTGCCTCCTTTATTCCCATTATCGGCGGCATGGGCGGCAATATCGCAACCCAGTCGAGCAGTATTATTGTTCGTGGCCTGGCCACCGGACGGGTGGACCTCGGCCATTACTTTGCAACCATTGCCAAGGAATTTCTCCTTGGCATAGTACTGGGATCATCCTTTGGTATTATCCTTGGTCTCCTCGCCCATGCCAAGTATCAGACACCGATGTATCTCGGCCTGGTGGTAGGTCTCTCCGTTGCCATAGTCATGACCGTGGCCGCAACCGTGGGAACAACAGTGCCCCTGGTGCTGAAAAAGTTGCATATCGATCCCGCGGTTGCCACTGGACCTTTTATTACAACCACTATTGATGTCCTTGGAGTAACGCTCTATTTTTCCATTGCCAGAATTTTTCTGCACCTGTAGCCACTTCTGATATGACCAGGAAGACAAAACTCATGCCGGGCCGCCTGTCCCCGCTTCTTCTTTATCTGATCCTTGGGGTGGGTGGATGGCTGTTATACCAGACCTTTCAGCCATCTCTTCATGATCCTGGTGCCATGCCCAGGCCGGTCGTTGCCCGGGGGGACCTGGCCGAAGATGAAAAAAACACCATCGAGGTCTTTAAAAACAGTGCCCCATCCGTGGTGTATATCACGTCCATTGCCCTGCGCCGGGGCCTGTTTAATCTCAATGTGTATGAAATACCCCAAGGCACGGGTTCAGGCTTTATCTGGGACAAAAAAGGGCGTGTCGTTACCAATTACCATGTTATTTCCGATGCCAGCCGTCTGGAGGTAACCCTGGCCGATCATTCCACCTGGAAGGCTGTGCTGGTTGGAGCAGCGCCGGACCGCGATATAGCGGTCCTACAGATATCTGCTCCCAAAAGTTTATTATTTCCTATAATTATCGGCGAGTCCGATGATTTGCTGGTGGGGCAGAAGGTCTTTGCCATCGGCAACCCCTTTGGCCTGGATCAGACCTTGACCACCGGTGTTGTCAGCGCCCTTGGCCGGGAGATAAAATCGGTCACCGGCCGGACAATTTCCGGGGTCATCCAGACCGATGCGGCGATCAATCCCGGCAATTCCGGGGGACCGCTTCTTGACAGCGCCGGACGACTTATCGGAGTCAATACAGCAATTTACAGTCCAAGCGGGGGAAGTTCCGGCATCGGTTTTGCCGTGCCTGTGCATGAGGTGAATTCCGTGGTTCCCCAGTTGATTCGGCATGGCCGCCTGATCCGGCCCGGTCTTGGAATCAGCCTGGCCCCGAAACGGCTTGCCGATGAATTTGGTCTTGCCGGAGTGCCGGTCCTCAAGGTGCAGCCGGGATCAACAGCGGCAAAGGCAGGGCTTCGAGGTATCAGCCAGGTCCAGGGAGGCATGATACTTGGCGACTGTATCCTGGCCGTTGATGGCAAAGAGGTCAATGATTACAATGAACTCCGTGATCTGCTTGAAGAGCATGAAGTTGGGGATACCGTTGTTCTCACCATTCTGCGCAACGGCAGCCGACAACAACTCTCCGTTGTCCTTGAGGCCATGGAGTAAGCGGCTGTAATAAGCCGTTAATGGAAACTGCGATGAAATTATCAAGACGGCAGAGAAAGCTCTTTATCCTGATGGCAGCCCTGCTGGTTTCCGGGCTCTATGCAAAGTATCCCGGTCTGTTTTCCTCTGTGGACAACAGGGCGCCTGCCAAGGGCCAGAGTACGATTGCCAGGGCCTACAGAACCAGGACAAGTCATGCCCAGGTCAGTGGGCAGGGGATGGTGATCAGGGTGCTTCCCGATGACCGGCAGGGCATACGCCACCAGAAATTTATCCTTCGGCTTCCCACCGGGCAGAGTCTGTTGGTGGCCCATAATATTGATCTGGCCGCCAGGATACCAGATTTGAAAAAAGGTGACCGGATATCATTTACCGGGGAATATGAGTGGAATTCCAAGGGTGGGGTATTGCACTGGACCCATAAAGACCCCCATGGCCGCCATCCGGCAGGACGGCTTATGCGGGGAGATGAGCTCTATCAATAAAAAAATATCAATAAAAAAATATCAATGAAAAACATCCCGGCCGGTAGAGACGAGTGCGGTCCCTTGATAGCACCTGCCGCCTGTCCGGTTTCGCTTATTGTTTCATTACCTCAAGGGCGCCGTTGATAATGCCGGCGGTATCAATACCCGCATCTTTCCACAACACCTCCTGGGGTCCCTGTTCGATAAAGGTGTTGCCATATCCCAACAGCCGCATGGGGATGTTGATGTGCAATTCTGCCAACATCTGGAGCACTCCACTGCCAAAGCCGCCTTTTTTGACATTGTCTTCAATGGTAACAACCCGGCCGGTCTTTGTTGCCCAATGACTGATGAGTTCATTATCAAGCGGTTTGATGAACCTGGGATTGATGACCGCAGCGCTGATGCCGAGTTTTTCCAACCCGTCGGCCGCCTCCAGCGCCGGATACACCCGGTTGCCGATGGGCAGGAGCAGGACATCATCGCCTTCCCGCAACAGTTCCCCCTTGCCGATGGCAAGCGTTTTTTCCCGGGTCTCAAGCTTTACATCGACGCCCTTTCCGCGCGGATAGCGCACAAGAACAGGAGCGCCGTGGTTGATGGCGGTGTATAGCATGTGCTGTAACTCATTTTCGTCCTTGGGCGCCATCATGGTCAGGTTGGGGATACAGCGAAACAGGGAAAGATCAAAGACGCCGTGATGGGTGGGGCCGTCATCGCCGACCACGCCGCCCCGGTCCAGAGCCAGGGTCACCGGCAGGTTCGGCAAACAGACGTCATGGATGACCTGGTCCATGGCCCGCTGCATAAAGGTTGAATAGACGGCGACCACGGGCCGCAGTCCCTCCATGGCCTGGCCGGCGGCAAAGGTGACCGCGTGCTGCTCGGCAATGCCGACGTCAAAAAAACGGTCCGGAAATTCCCGGCTGAAATCCATCAGCCCGGTACCTGCAGGCATGGCGGCGGTAATGGCTGTAATACGTTTGTCTTTCCTGGCCAGGGCGCAGATGGTGTCACCAAAGACCTTGGTATAGGAGACAGGCCCGCCCGAACTTTTGGGTTTGCCAGTGGCAATATCAAAGGGACCGACGCCGTGGTAATCACCAGGGTTTGTTTCCGCCGGTTCATATCCCTTGCCCTTGGTTGTCAACACATGCACAAGCACTGGGCCGTGGCTGTGTTTTTTGACATTTTGCAGGGTTGTGATCAGATCTTCAAGGTTATGGCCGGGGATGGGCCCCACATACTGAAAGCGCAAGGCCTCGAAAAGCATGCCCGGGGTGAGAAAACTTTTCAGGCTTTCTTCACTTTTTCGCAGGATCTGGAGGATGTTTTCTCCCACAGAGGGCAGGGCCATGAGACTGTTTTCAATATGGTCTCGTAACCGCCTCGCTGTTTTGCCGGTGAGTTTTTTGTTGATGAAACTGGACATTGCCCCGACATTGGGGGAGATGGACATTTCGTTGTCATTGAGGATGACAATCAGGTCCTTGTCCAGATGTCCGGCCTGGTTCAGTCCTTCAAAGGCAAGTCCGGCGGTCATGGAGCCGTCACCGATGACCGAAATAACCTTGCGGCAATTATTCAGCAGACACTTGCCAACGGCAATACCGAGACCATAGGAGATGGAGGTTGAACTGTGGCCGGTTTCAACCACGTCGTAGGGACTTTCTTCCCGTTTGGGAAAACCGCTCAGGCCCTGGTGCTGGCGCAGGGTATGAAACCGGTCCCGCCGGCCGGTCAGCAGTTTATGGGCATAGGTCTGGTGCCCTACGTCCCAGATGATTTTGTCATCCGGCGTATCAAAGACATAATGCAGGGCAATGGTAAGTTCCACCACTCCGAGACAGGGCGCAAGATGGCCACCGGTTTCTGAAACGGTATGGATGATTTTGTCCCGTAATTCCTGGGCAAGTTTTTCCAGTTGCGGTGGTGTCAGCTTGCGCAAGTCAACGGGGGAATCTATGGTATCAAGCAGATTGGTCTGCGCGTCTGCCTGTGCATTCATCATGAGCATAGAGATGGTTCCGGGTAGAAGTTTTGTGATACTCCAGGGAAAAAGATGGTTTCACCGGCTATTTGGTTTGAATATTTTCCTCAAAAGGTTCGGCCTGCAGATGATCTTCCTTTTTCAGCAACAGGTCAACCCTGGTTTTCGCCTCTTCAAGTTTTTGGTTGCAGAATTCGACCAGGGCAATTCCTTCATCGAATTTTTTCAGACTTTTTTCAAGGCTGAGTTCTCCCCCTTCAAGTTCATCCGTGATGGATTCAAGGCGGGACAGCGCAGTTTCAAAGGTTTTTTTTGCCATATCGATGCGATGCCGGTAGTAACGGAGAATGTGATATTTTTCCCGGCGTGTTATGTACCAGGCGCCAATCACGCTGTGGTAGCCGATCGGACTTTACAAAATGGTCCTATGAAGATAATCTGGCTATATTAAACCGTAATTATATCGCTTTCAAGGGTTCTTTTTTATGCCTTCCTTTGTTGATGCATTTCACGACTGGCTGCAGGTGGAACGCGGATATTCGCCCAGGACCGTTGATTCCTACCTGGCCGATATCAGAGAACTCTATCTTTTCTGTCAACTAAACGGTCAGCTCGATCCATGGCAAAAGGAAACATTGCGCAGATTTATCGGTTCCCTGCACGGAAAAAATTCAGCAGCTTCTGTTGCCCGTAAGTTATCGGCGCTGCGAACCTTTTTCAGGTTTTTACAGATCCGAGGAGAAATTGATAAAAATCCGCTTCAAGGTATTGCCAATCCCCGCCTGGTCCGCTATATTCCTTCGTTTCTAACCGTGGACGAGGTCTTCTGCCTGCTCGATGCTCCCGGAGACCGGGACAGTCTGGCCCTCCGGGACAAGGCCATCATGGAACTGCTGTATGCGACCGGCATGCGGGTATCGGAAGTTGTTGCATGCAATATAAACGACCTTGATTTTGATTTGGGTATGGTTAAGGTTAGGGGCAAGGGGAACAAGGAGCGAATTGTTCCCTTTGGCCGAGCCGCGGAAGAGGCGTTGCGCCGCTACTTTCCCCAACGGCAAACCCTTGTTGCGGCACGGGCAGCCAGGGGCAGAAAACCTGAAAAGGCTGCCCTGTTTGTCAACAACCGGGGCAGCCGTCTCACTGCCCGCAGTGTGGAAAGGATGATCTCAGGTTATGGCCGGCGGGCCGGTATCCAGGTGACAGTCACCCCGCATGCCCTCCGCCATTCCTTTGCCACCCATCTGCTGGAAATGGGGGCTGATCTGCGAACGGTCCAGGAATTGCTCGGGCATGTCAGCCTGTCGACAACCCAGAAGTATACCCATGTCAATATGGATCATCTGACCCGGGTCTACGATGCGGCCCATCCACTGGCCTCGGGCAACAGGAATCATTCATCATAAAAGTGTTTTACACGGCGTCACTCCTGTTCTTCACGCAGGGGAAATCATAGAGGAACCATGCAACAGATACGTTCAACCACCATTCTCGCCCTCCGTCACAGGGATGAAATAGTTGTTGCCGGTGACGGCCAGGTCAGTCTTGGCCCCACGATCATCAAGCATCAGGCGCGGAAGGTCAGGCGGCTCTACCACGACAAGGTCATTACCGGTTTTGCCGGATCAACGGCCGATGCCCTGACCCTGTATGACAAGCTCGAACAGAAACTGGAACAGTTCAACGGCAACCTGCTCCGGTCCGCCGTGGAACTTGCCAAGGACTGGCGGACCGATAAATATCTGCGCCGCCTTGAAGCCATGCTCATCGCTGTCAACAGGGAGAGTTCCCTGCTGCTGTCAGGGACCGGCGATGTCATCGAGGCCGACGATGGCATCCTCGCCATTGGCTCTGGCGGGCCTTATGCCCAGGCTGCGGCATCGGCCCTGATCAACCACAGCGATCTTGATGCGGAATCCATTGCCCGGGCAGCCATGGAGATTGCCGGTTCCATCTGTGTCTATACCAACCAAAAGATTATCATAGAAAAAATTTGATCATTGATTCGGGAAAGATCACAGGCCATCGATATTTTTTCCTGACCAACGGGTAGCCAAATCCCGAGAATGCAAATTCAGAGATTTTTTTTGTTCCAGAACAGAATCCAGCTAAGGGACAAGTATGAAAAAAAAAGAACAATCGCTTACGCCCAGGGAGATCGTCGAGGCCCTGGACAAATATATTATCGGCCAGGATGACGCCAAACGCTCCGTTGGTATAGCCCTGCGCAACCGCTGGCGCCGGCAGCAGGTTGATCCCCGTCTGCGGGATGAAATAGCACCGAAAAATATCATCATGATCGGGCCGACCGGGGTCGGCAAAACCGAAATAGCCCGGCGGCTGGCCCATCTTGCCCGCTCCCCGTTTCTCAAGGTCGAAGCCTCGAAATTTACCGAGGTCGGCTATGTTGGTCGTGATGTCGAGTCCATGGTGCGTGATCTGCTGCAACTGGCAATTACCATGGTCTCGAAAGAAGAGGAGGAAAATGTTGCTGAAAAGGCCGAACAGATGGCGGAAGAACGGCTTCTCGATCTTCTCCTGCCCTCGCCCGGAGTGCGGCCTCCGGACCATACGCCGGCTGGTGAAAATGTCCTGGCCCTTGATTACAGAGGCGGACAGGACGAATCGGTCTATCCACCGCATAACCAGGACCTGACCCGGGAAAAGCTGCGACGGATGCTGCGTTCCGGAGAACTTGACAAGCGTCTTGTCGAACTTGACGTGACAGCGCCGGCGGCCGCGCCTATGGTGGAGGTCTTTTCCGCATCCGGAATGGAGGAAATGCAATCCTCGCTTCAGGACGCCTTTTCCAAATTTTTTCCCAAGAAAAAGCAGAAACGAAAAATCCCGGTTCCCGAGGCCTTTGAATTTCTCAAGAAAGAAGAGGCTGAACGGCTGGTTGACATGGAAAGTGTCACTGAAAAAGCCATTCGTAAAACCGAGCAATCCGGGATTATCTTTCTTGATGAAATCGATAAGATTGCCTCGCGGGGCAGTGGCGGTTCCAGCTCTCCGGAGGTCTCCCGCGAAGGGGTGCAGCGCGACCTTCTGCCCATTGTCGAAGGCACCACGGTCCACACCAAGCATGGCATGGTCCGCACCGACCATATTTTGTTCATCGCCAGCGGCGCCTTTCATCTGAGCAAGCCCTCTGATCTGGTTCCGGAGCTGCAGGGCCGTTTCCCCATCCGGGTGGAACTCAATGCCCTGGGTGAAAAGGAGTTTTTCCGGATACTGACCGAACCGCAGAACGCCTTGATAAAGCAGTACACGGCCCTGATGGCGACCGAGGGCATTGAATTACATTTTGAAGAGGCCGCCATCCACGAGATGGCATCCATTGCCGTCCAGGTCAACCAGAAGACCGAGGATATCGGGGCCCGCCGGCTGCATACCATTATGGAACGGGTACTGGATGAACTCTCCTTTGACGCCCCGGAACGGGAGGAGAAGGTGTTTACGGTGACAGCCGACTATGTTCGCAAACAGCTGGCCGATATTTCCGACAATGAAGATTTGAGCAGGTATATTCTATAGACCGGCATGGCAGGGTCTGGTTATATGGTTGTAGCCGCAACAAACGATGAAATATCCTCGAACGCCATTATTTTATGGTCGATTTCAGGAAAAGTTAAGCAGGGAGGGGAGGCATGAAATTTCATATTGAAGACGATTTAAAGTACTGTCCGCGTTGTCATGATGAATACCGCGCCGAAATAGAGACCTGCGCGGCCTGTGAAATTCCTCTACTGACCGGCGCGGCCATGCGGGCCATGCTGGATGAAAAAAACAGGACAAGGAAAAACCGCAGCATGGAGATCAGCCCGGATGAAGAACTGATCGACATCCGCAGGGGCCCGGTGTTGGCAATGAAGGAGTTGCAGAAAGTCCTTGCCGATCACCATCTGCCGGCTCTGGTCGTCAATGACAAGAGCGGCTGCGGTCAAGGCTGTTGCGGGCCGGAGCTTCTGCTTCGGGTGCGGTTAAGCGATATCCAGGAGGTGATGGCAGTCCTTGAAGAAGAACATGCCCGCTCAACCGCTCTTGCCGAACATGACACCAGCCACGCGGATGCGGTTTTCAACACCCATGCCGAGCAGGCAACCTGTCCTGCCTGCGGTTGTACCTTTCCAACAACCCGGCCTACCTGCCCGGACTGCGGTCTCTGCTTTGCCTGATTGAGGGTAAGTGGTCAGGGGCACCACCCCGCCCACTAAGGTGGGCTAACGCCCGCAACCCACATCTGTAGGAGCGGCTTCAGCCGTGAAAATTTGTCAGTCACTCCATGATTTCCTCTGCAGGCAAGATTTGGTTGCCATGTCTGACAGTGAGTATAGATATCTTTTGTACACTGATGTGGTAAATTATTCGGTAATTACCAAATATTATTTCTCTTATCTCGTCCCTTTCCATTTCTGGTACTCTTCGGCCCATCTTAGGAGATATTGCAAGTGTTTTTACCTTGTCAAACACTTTTTCCGTCCATTTTTGGGCAGCAGTTGGATTATCAAAGGCGATATATTCAGCTATTTCAATTACTCTGTCGATGGCCAAAGGTGACCATACTATTTTCATTTGGTCACTCTCTGTAATATTAGATCCTTAGCTTCATTATGAGGTATTTCTTCACCATTTTCCAACTGCCCGATTGATATTTGTATGTCTTCTAACAGTTCAAGTTTTTCCTGCATTGCCTCATATTCGCCTACATCCAACAGAACAGCCGCCCCTTTTCCATGCTGGGTTATAATCAGGGGGCGTTTTGTTTCGTGGACTTGCTTCAGGAAAAAAGCTATTCCTGTTCGGAATTCTGACATTGAACGTATATCCTGGTCAATTCTAAGTCTTTGCATTATTACGCTCCTTGCTAAGTTTTGTACATTATACAGTACTTATCAGGATGCGTCTATTTTGTTTTTTTTTGGGGCATAGTCAGTCTCATGCCGCTTTTCCTGACCATTGCCTGCTCTTGTTCTCTCTCCTGCGGACCTCGGCGGGTTTTGTCTGTATTTCCACCCCATTTTCGCCGCAGAGTTCGGCCATGGAATGAAGAAAGGCAGGGCTGGGCTGGATGGCCATATCCTTGAGCACCTCTATGTCCACCTCGCCCCGGCCGTCAAAGTGCAGGGTCAGGTTGACGGGCACCTTGCCGTGAAAGGAATAGAGCATTTCCTTGATCTGTTCCATGTGCTGGCGGGAGGTCTTGTCCGCCTGCAGACGGATAACGGTTTTTTCTGTATATTTGGCAAAGGCGTCTTCCAGCCGGTCAATTGACTGGGCAATGATCTTGGCACCCCGTTCTCCCTGTTGAACCGTACCCAGCACGATGAGCGGTTCTTCGCCGCCGAGGAGGTGGGAGCATTGGGCAAAGGTCGAGGGAAAGACAATCACCTCCACCCGGGAGGTCATGTCTTCCAGCACGGTAAAGGCCATTTGCTCACCCTTGCGGGATTTATGCTCCTTGACCTGCTGGATCAGGCCGCCAACCCTGACCGGTTGGCCGTCGCGCCAGCCCTCGAGATGTTCGATGTCCGTGTCAACCACTCTTCTGATGTCGGGCATCACCGCTTCCAGAGGGTGGCCGGTCAGGAAAAAGCCTACGGTTTCCTTCTCATGGGTGAGTTTTTTCAGCTCAGGCCAGTCCTCGATATCGGGCAGCTCAATTTCCTGTTCCCTGCCTGCGGCTGATTTAGGGCCGGCCAGGGCAAAGAGGTTCATCTGGCCGCTCATCCGGTCCCGCTGCACTGCTTTGGCATGCTCAAGCGCCTGGTCAAGAACCTCAATGTATTGGGCACGTTTTCCGCCCAGAGAATCAAAGGCGCCGGCCTTGATCAGGCTTTCAATTACCTTGCGGTTGACCCTGGTGGAATCTATCCGGCCGCAGAAATCGGCCAACGAGGAATAGGGGCCGTTTTTTTCCCGTTCTTCTATAATGGAATCAAGGGCGGCGCCGCCCACGTTCTTGACAGCGGCCAGGCCAAAGCGAATGCGGTCGTTGATAACCGTGAAATCGTCAAATGATTCATTGATGTCCGGTGGCAGCACCGGAATATCCATACTTTTGCACTCGTTGATGTACTTGACCACCTTGTCGGTGTTGTCGACATCGCAGGAGAGCAGGGCAGCGAGAAACTGGGAAGGGTAATGGGCCTTCAAGTAGGCGGTCTGGTAGGCGATCAGGGCGTAGGCGGCGGAATGGGACTTGTTGAAGCCATAGCCGGCAAATTTTGCCATCAGGTCAAAGATATACTTGGCCTTGTCCTCCGGAATATTGTTTCTGGCCGCCCCTTGCATGAATTTACCCCGTTCCTCCTCCATGACCTCGGGGATCTTTTTGCCCATGGCCCGCCTGAGAATATCGGCATCGCCCAGGCTGTACCCGGCCAGGATATTGGCGATCTTCATGACCTGTTCCTGGTAGACAATCACCCCGTAGGTCTCTTCCAGGACCGATTTGATCTGGGGCAGGGGATATTCGGGCGGCCGTCTGCCGTGTTTGGTCTCGACAAAGGTTTCGACCATGCCTGAATCAAGGGGTCCGGGCCTGTACAACGCGACCAGGGCAATCAGATCGCTGAACTGCTCCGGGGCCATTTTAATGAGCAGCTCCCGCATGCCGTCACTTTCCAGCTGAAAGACGCCCAGGCTGTCACCCCTGCAGAGCAGGGAATAGGTGCGGGGATCATCCATGGGAATTTTGGCCAGATCAACCTCAAGGCCAATATCCTTTTTGATCAGCTTCAATGCCCGGTCAATGACGGTCAGGGTTTTGAGACCAAGAAAATCAAACTTTATCAGTCCGGTTTTTTCGGTGTATTTCATGTCATACTGGGTGAGAACCTCCTTGTTCGGCCCCACACAGAGAGGAAGATATTCGACCATGGGTTTGGGCGAGATGACCACGCCGGCTGCATGAATGGTCTTGTGGCGGGAAAGGCCCTCCAGGGTCTGGGACACGGAGAGCAGTTCACGGATGGCATCATCCTTCATCGCCTCCCGGAGCCGCGGTTCCTTGTCAATGGCCTTTTTCAATGTGATTTTCAACTCTTCCGGCACCAGCTTGGCAATCCGGTCAACCGTGGGCAGAGGGATTTCAAGCACCCGCCCCACATCCCTCAGGACAGCGCGCGCCTTCATGGAACCATAGGCGACAATCTGGGCAACATGTTTGTCGCCGCCGTAACGTCTGCGGACATAGCCGATCACCTCGTCACGCCGTTCCTTGCAGAAATCGACATCAAAGTCAGGCATGGACTGGCGTTCGACATTGAGAAACCGCTCGAAAATCAGTCCGTACGGGATGGGATCGATATCGGTGATGAACATGCAGAAGGCAGCCAGGCTGCCGGCGCCGGAGCCGCGGCCCGGGCCGACCGGAATCTTTTCTTTTTTGGCCCAGGTGATGAAATCGGCGACAATAAGAAAATAACCGGCAAATCCCATGGTGCGGATGACCTCGATTTCCATGGTCAGCCGGTCCCTGTACTGCTGTTCCAGCTCAGGACTTACTTCCTGCAGTTCGCGCAGGTGATCAAGACGGGCCTTAAGTCCGTCCCAGCAGGCCTTTTCAAACAGACTCTCGAGGCTTTCCCCTTCAGGAACCGGAAAAATGGGAAAATGGTGGGCGCCAAAGGATAGTTCAAGGTTGCAGCGCTCGGCAACCTCGACGGTATTGGTCACTGCCTCGGGACAGTAGGCAAAGCGCTTGGCCATCTCGTCCGGAGATTTAAAGTAGAGCTCATCGGTGGAAAAGCGAAATCTCTTGGGATCGTTGATGGTCCTGCCGGTCTGGATGGCAAGCAGCACCTCGTGCGCGTATGATTCTTCCCGGTTCAGATAATGGCAGTCATTGGTAGCCACCAGCTTGATGCCCAGCTCACTGCCCAGGTTCATCAATCCCTGGTTGACAACTTTTTGTTGGGCAATCCCGTTTTCCTGGATCTCAAAATAGAGCCGGTCACCGAAAATTTTCTGCAGCTCAAGGGCCTTGGCTCGGGCGCCATCCTCGTCATCATGGGAAATGCGCCAGGGAATTTCTCCGTGCAGGCAGGCGGTCAGGGCCAGGAGTCCTTCCTGGTGTTTGGCGATGGCCTCCTGATCAATACGCGGTTTGTAGTAAAACCCTTCGGTCTGGGCAATGGTGGCCAGCTTCATCAGGTTTTTATAACCGGTTTCATTCATTGCCAACAGGACCAGGTGAAAGTTGTGGCCCGCTGTTTTGTCATGGATCAGGCGGCTTTTTTCGGCCACATAAAATTCGCAGCCGATGATGGGTTTAATGCCTGCTTTCTTTGCCTTGTCATAAAACATCAGGGCGCCGTACATGGCCCCATGATCGGTGACAGCCACGGCCCCCATATCATATTCAAGACTGCGGCTGATCAGGTCATCTAAGCGGATGGCTCCATCAAGCATGGAAAACTGGGTATGGACATGGAGATGAACAAAGGGTGCGGACATGGGATTTTCCGTTTACAAAATTTATGGTTTTTGTATGTGCTGTCAGGTTATGTAATTGCCAGTTTTCGATTTACCAGGGTTTTCATTTTACCAGGGATTGTAACTTTGCTCGGGTGCCCGTGACGATTTACCGGTTATCGTTGTTTTGGCAGACCGCGTACGCTTTCAAGCAGGGCATCGCTGAAATCAGCGCCATTTACCTTTGCCCCGGTCAGGTCGGCCTTGATCAGGTTGGCACCCCTGAGACTGGCGCCGGTCAGGTCGGCCCCCCGCAGGTTGGCGCCGGGCAGGTTGGCATGGGAGAGATCAGCCCCGGCAAGGTTTGCCCCTTCCAGATTTGCCCGTCGCAGGTTGGCCATGCGTAAAAGAGCTCCCCGCAGATTGGCCCCGGCCAGTTGCGCGGCCACAAGGTCTGCTTTTTTCAGGTTTGTCCCGGCCAGGTTGCAGCCGGGACAGTCCCTGGCCAGCCATTTGACTGTGGAACGGATATTTTTTCCTCCTGTGTCATCAGGGACAGGACGTTCTTCGCTGATGGATTTGCTGAATTGATCATTTTCTTCCAGTGGTTGCGTCTCTGCTGCTGCCTGCTCTTCCTGTGGCCGGACCGACCTTTTTCTGGCACGCAGTGAGCGGCGGTAACTTTTTTTCTTCGTTTTGACCGCGTAATAGAGGTGTTTTGCATCACCAGGATATTGCGTGCCCTTGTACTTGAGGACCCCGTTTCCTGTTGCAAGATGATACCTGCCATTGGCGGCAAGTACCTGGTAGCAGAGCAGGTCACCATACCACCAGTGGTTCATGCGCATGCAGAGTTCCGCATCCTCACTCACGTCCCATTGGCCGATGTCCTTGTTGTTGTCGATGTCTTTGCCGAACAGTTTTCCCGAGTGATCAAAATAGAGATAGGACTCTTCGTCAAAGGACTTGAGAAACAGGGTATTGCCGTCCACAAGTTTAAGGACCGCATCCGGGCTCATGGGACTGGCCCCATCTTTCTGTTCAAGTTTTTTCACATTTGTTGGCCCGCAACCGGCAAGCAGAACGAGACAGGACAGAGCAAAAAAATAACACAGGATGGAAAAATATTTCATGGGTATGACCTGGTAGAGAAAATAATCGGTGCCTGTTTTGTCAACAGACCCTTGTTTGTTGCCGATAAACCAGCATGGCTGGACCATAATTTACCGTCCCAGCCATGCTGGTTTATCGGCAACAAACAAGGGTCTGTTGACAAAACAGGCACCGATTATTTTCTCTACCAGGTCATACCCATGAAATATT
>WFZC01000279.1 GCA_015489765.1 Desulfobulbaceae bacterium | reverse complement strand
TGGTGGCATATGGGCTATTCTCTTCGTTTTTGGCTATGTCAAAGAGCAAATCAAGGCGGTTTTGCAAATGATCTTCGCGATAACAGTTGCCCCGTTGACCACCTTCGAAAATCGACCTCGCTGTCAATTTTAACTTTTTACGAGTCCATCATATGTATACATTCCTGGAAAAAAAGGTATCTGATCCGGCAAGTTCAAGGCAGAGGGCCAGGGCAAAGACCCTGTCAAACCACTCCTGGTCAAAACTGCGCAGCTTGAGCAGTTCATAGAGAAACTTCTCGTCATACCCTGCACCCCTGGTGGCGATTCCCGCGGCAACAAACGGGGCGCAGCGTACCGGGCGGAGATGGGCCTGGAGGTGGGTAAAGTGAAATTCCTGTGCTATGTGCATCTTTGCCAGCCGTGCCATGACTTCCGGTCCCTCGGGATAGATCTCGTCAGCACTGTGACGGGCCTGAAACGCCTGCTCTTCATCTTGTACAAATCCCAGCATGACCGTTGGTGCCTGTCTTGCTAGCATCAGTTCACTGTTGTCCAGCGGTGCTTCAGGGAACAGATGATAGGACAACCAGTCACAGATTTGCCGAAAAAAGGGCTGCCGTCCGGTGACCCGTTCCCGAAAAGCGTTGAACGCCTCCAGGACAATCTGCTCCCCGCCCTCCAGGGTGGACAGGGCATCGCGCATGGAGGTGATATATACCGTGGCCGCATTTTTCCAGGCAGCAACAGGGAGCAGATGCCAGGAAAAAGGCAGCTGATAGGCCAGAGACCAGATGATGTCAAAATCTTCATCATCGCTCTTCAGCAGGATCAGCACCATGGCCTCCGGATTTTTCACCAGGTGTCGGAAAAACTCGAACGTCACGGCCGGATATTGACGGGTCCACTGGATATACGAGGCGATTTTGGACCAGTCAGGATGAGTTGGGTCTGCTGCCAGCTGTTCAATCAGCTCCCCCATCCGCGCTTGCCTCTCCTTGTACTCCGGTGCTTTGACCGCCTGCTCGAACAGGCCCTTGCCGCTTGTCTCCGCTTCTCCGGGAACATTCCATAAAACCGGGCGAAACCGTGGCCAGTTGCCGTCCTCTCCGAGGATAAGCCAGGGCCCCGGATCAAGATCCGCCGGCACCTGCCATGTGAACATATCTGCAGAGCGTTCAAGCGTGATCCGTTCCGCATCCGGTGCCCACAGCCGCATCATGCTCTCCTCGATTCGATACAGCGCATCTTCCTCAAGCTTTGCACGGCTCTGCTCGGCCACAGCAACAATGCCAGCCTCATAATCCGGGGATAAATAGAGTTCAAACAGGCCAACCTCAATTTTGGCCAACGGAGTATTGACATGATCAAGGATTTTTATCACCGCAGTGGAGTCAATATCTCCGGTGAGTGCCAGCAGCGAGGTGACCTGTTCCTGGATATTGAGCAGATCAAAGGTACCCCGTCCCGTGGTATCAAGCTGTATCCGCCTGTTGACAGCCTCCCGAATGACCAGCGCCTGATTTGCCCACAGGTCAACAACAATGGAAAAGTAATGGCACCCCACCGGCTGCTGGACTTGGGCCTGGATAACTGCCAGAGCGGAAACAGCTACCCGGCTCTGGGCGGGAAACGGCCTGCCGCCACGGATAAAGGCCGCGCTGGTACAGGGAAAGGGCAGAGGGAGGATCATAGTCTTTCCCTGTCCCCAGGAGAGTCTGCACAGAAACTGTGTCACAGGCATGGAAACATGGGTTTGCGCCGTTATCCTAATCCCTTCTTCCCGCTGCTCCGTTGTAAAGGTATAGTCTTCCATCTGCTCCGGCTCTGCGCCCTCGAGAGTCAGCTCGCTCAGCAGCAGGCTGCCCCCGGTGGCAGGATCCCCAGACCTGTCCACCTGTATGAAAAATGTCGTCGGCACAACCTCAATCTTGCGCAGCAGGAGCAGGTTACTCTCAGAATCCAGAAAACGGACCCAGACCGTGCCCGCACATCCGTGGTCACCGTCGCGCCAGGCCTCACCGGCACGGTCCGGACGCCATTGTCCTATCACACCGGAAACGTTGTGCTTCACGCCGCTGTCCGATACAGCGATCAGCTTCGGCATGCCCCGAAACGGCGGTAGAAGACCTGTCGGCATGGCCACCGGCAGACGCGGCCCGGCCAGGACAAGGGTAGTTGCTTTCGCATCAGTTGCTCCACAACGAAACCCCACAGTCCCGGTTTCCTGCTTCATCCAGGATCCGCTGCCGGCAATTTTGACAATCTCTCGAGAACACGAGGGGATCTCGCCCACCGGCTCGACCGCTGCTTCACCCTGAAATTCGCCGCCTGCAGGAACAACAGCCAGTACACTCTCGCTGCCGGTACGCACTGTGCCGTCACCGATAAACATATTCTCGTTTTTCCTGATGGCGAAGAACCAGGGCAATGGGCCAAGTTCCTGGTCGCCGGACACGGGGAGCTGATACCTGTTCCTGCCGTCACTGATAAACAGGGGCGCCGCTGCCAAGGCACGGCGTCCAGTCAGCCGGACCTCCCGGCCCGACACACCTTCACAGTGATAGATCTTTTCATCATTATTGCCGGCGATCAGGGTCAACAGGCCAATCTGGCGCTGTTCGCCTTCAGCCTGCAGCAGGATGCGCAGCCGCACGGCATCGGTTACGGCACCTGTATTGCACCACTGCGCCAGGGCCTCACCGGTGAGCCGACGCGGCAGTTCCAGAACCTGTTCAAGCTGCCATTCCTCTCCCTTTTTCCGGAGCAGTCGCCGCCAGCGGATTTTATTGGTAATGGACAGTTTCCAGGATTCCCGAACCAGGTTGTTCAATAACGCTTCGGCCGTTTCATTTTCCAGCGGCAGGGGCAGCTCCTGCTGCCAGCCGGCATGTTCCCTCTCGAGCATGGCCACGGGATCGGCCGCATCGGCCACCTGCTCCTGCAGTTCGATAATCTTGCCGATCAAGTCATAACTGAGCTGAAAGACAACATCCCGGCGCAGGGACGGGGGAAGTATGGCTCCGTTCTCTTCGGCTATTGCCCGGGCCGGGACCTTGCCGAATCGTTTTTCCTGGTGCCAGGCCGTCAGGACCTTACGAAAATATCGGGCAAGACGGGAGTTATCCTGCTGGAGCAGCTTCAACGGCAGCCCCCCCTCGCAGGCAATGGTCACCAGAAACTGCTTGCTGCCATCTTTTGAGGTCAGCAGGGGACGCTGCCACCACTGCAGCCCCTTTTCCACCATGCGGGCAATCCAGGAATGGACAGGCACGTCCTGGCCGATTTCCTGAAAAACGGTTTCCCAGGCCCATGGTCCACCCACATGGCAGCGCCGCCAAGTCTCGGCGGCAAACAGACAGAACAACGGGGCAAAGGAAAATATATCTTCCTGTGGGCCTGTGGTAAATTCCTGCCGGACTAGGCTTTTGAGATCCTGGTAATCCTTGTCCCGGAGCTTGTAGGCATACAGGGGCCTGCCGTCGGGTCGCGGGTTCCTGTTGTGCAGAAATATCAGCCTGGCTAACCAGTTTCTCATCTGGAGTTTCCCATTTTTTATTGCTCGGGTACGGCATTATGAGCTATTCATTGGTCACAGAATTCAAAAAAGAATTCGAATGCTCTAGAAAGGAACGAGGTACGTGGTTTACCTGTATACCCTGCTGGCGATTGTCTTCCCTTTCACATCATTCAGAATTTCAAATCTCTGCAGACTTTGAGGACCCTGTTTGGCGTTTCTGATGTCTATAAAAAACGATAGTATAGCTCCATGGCGTCAACAAAGGCCCCGCAGAAATTCCTCTGATCAGGGGTGCGGCACATACTCTCTTTGGCTTTCACGCCACTTACCGTCTGACCGCTTCCTGTCTTTTTAGGTCGGTAGTAATGACAACCGAAAAGTGTCCGGCTGTGCTAACTCAAATTTGCCCCCCCTGAGCTTTAGTTAAAAAATGTCAATTCCAATCTTTTTAGAGAGGAAACCCGTAGGGCGACCGGAATTACTGGCCGGCCTTAGTAGGCGCCGTTTGCGCTATTCGTAACCTTGTCACAGATATTGGCTGATCAATTCTCTGGTCCTGGAGGAGTTGATGAGTAAGGTCGATCTGTGGTAAGGTAGATTGTGGCTAACATCCGGCTTGGATGTGCGATCTTACGGGTCGCCGCCCGGCACTAGGACGGCATCCCCCTATGGAGGTCATAGAGGAGAGCGGGTTGCACTCTTTTGACCGACTCCTACATTTTTGAAGCACTTGGCTATCTTGCCCCCAAGCATCAGATATCTGGCGCAGTTTTTCGCCGAGCAATTCCTGGTCAAACATATCTGGCCTCGTTATCTATACGCTTTTTCAGGAATGGATTCATGCGGACACGATAGCGGACAAGATCGACTTTTCGTTGCAGGAGCTGTTCAAGATCTTCT
>WFZC01000278.1 GCA_015489765.1 Desulfobulbaceae bacterium | reverse complement strand
ATATCATCACGTGGAGTTTGTTGAAAGAGATATGGATGCGCATATTTTGTTAATCGGGCAACACTCCATGTGTTAATAATTTCAGGTAATGCCTGGTTGACAAAAGTGTCAGCTTGTTTTTTGTATAATGAATTTAATATATTAGGAAACGCGATTGAATATTTTGGGGAAAACAGGGGGGACAGAAAAAGGCAAAGCGCCAATATCTTTATCGAGATCCTGAAGATTATGGGTTGTTGGCGGAAAAATATTTTCACGAAGAAATGACCCTATTTTATTTGATTGTGTGGTATTGTTTTATTGTTCTTGCATCTGGATATAAATGGGTTTCAAGTTTTAACTGCGCCGCCTGCAGCAGTTGGCCTGCATGAGAATATGTTTCGATGGAAGTATTAAGGAAAATAGTTGTTCCGCTGATTTTCCTCGGCATTGCAGGACATCTGCTGTGGCATGTGATCCATGGAATCAGACATGGAACAATTCACTATTCAGATAGTGTCCAGATTTGCCATAGGGACGAAAAACCATTGCTGTTTTGTTCCCTTGTCATTTTGTTTACACTGTTTTCTTTTGTGATTTTATGGATTGGCTACAAATCGCTGTAAAATAGCTGGGTGATATCGCTTTTCACGGGAATAAATACCGACAAAACATTTCACCCCTGTCGTATTATGGTGTTCAGCGAAATGGCGTCAGGTGAGCTCGGTCATTCCCGGTAATGCATCTAAATTACCTGCCCGGTGTCATCATGTTTTGCCAGCTCGTCCAGCAAAGCAGCGGCAAAAAGGGGAATCATCAGCTCGTGATGGCCGGTGAAGTTGAATCCGCGACCGCCTTCCAGGGTGGGACGATGGACAACGTTGGTGGCCGGCCGGTAGTGGCGGATAAAATCAAAGTCAGCGGTGGTGATTTCTTTGACGGTAAAGCCAAGGTTCCTGACCACGGTCAAGGCCTTGAGAAAGACCTCGGGCAGGAGCACGGCAGAGCCGACATTGAGGTAAACACCGCCGTCCAGCCCGCTGACCAGGCGGCAGAACAGGCGAAAATCATGATGGCTGGTTTTGCCGATGGCCTTGCCGTCGGCATCCGGATGAATATGAATGATGTCGGTGCCGACGGCAACATGCACGGTCACCGGAACGCCAAGTGTATACGCCTGGGCCAGCAGGCTCTGGTCATTGTGGGGGAATCCGTGGTCAACCAGGGCCCGGCCCACCGCTTCTCCCATGCCGATACCCTTTTTTGCGCCCTCATTTATTGCCTTGTTCAGGAATTCACCGGTTTCTCTGGCCGCTCCGAATGCGCCCTGTCCAAGCACATCGGCGACCTCTTCCGATGTGCGGCCGACCATGGCGATTTCGGTATCGTGAATAATACCGGCGCCGTTTAAGGCAATGGAGGAGAGGATGCCCCGTTTCATCAGGTCGATGAGGATGGGGTTGAGTCCCACCTTGATGACATGGGCGCCCATGCCGAGCATCACCGGATGTTGTTTTCGTATCGCGGTTGCAACCCTTTTTGTTAATTCGGGAAAGTCAGCTCCGGCCAGCTGGGCCGGCAGGGCGGCGACAAGTTCTCTAATCCGCATGCCGGGCCTGAGAACATCGGCAAAGTCATTGACGCTGACCTTGGAATGTCGGTCGTGAAGCGAATAGGTGTGAAGACCGGAAAAATCAAGCGGCTGGAGCTGGTGTGCGGACATGATGATAGCCTTGGAAAAGGACGGTCAAATGGTTTGCTGACTGCCGAACATGGCTGTCTCCACCATTTCACAGAGCAGGTGCTCAATCCAGAGATGGGCCTCCTGGACATGGGGCGTGGAATCCGAGGGAACATTGAGTATAAGGTCACAGGTTGCGGCAAGGTCGCCGCCTGGGTGTTCTGTGCCACCGGTCAGGGCAATGGTACGCAGGCCACGTTCCCTGGCCGTCCGCATACCCTTTACAACGTTTGCCGAGGTGCCGGAGGTGGAGATCCCAAAGGCAAGATCTTCCGGCTTGGCCAGGGCCTGGACCTGCTTGGCAAAGATCTGATCGTAGGAAAAATCATTGCCGATGGAGGTCAGGACCGAGGTGTCGGTGGTGAGAGCCAGGGCGGGCAGGGGACGCCGGTTGATGAGGAAACGGTTGACGAATTCAGCCGCCATGTGCTGGGCATCGGCGGCGGAACCGCCATTGCCGAAGATAAGCAGTTTGCCCTCGTCCTCAAAGGTTTCCCTGATCCAGTCGGCAGCGGTGACAAGGGCATCGGCGGATTCCTTGGCAAAGGCCTCCTTTGCCATGATGGACTGTACCAGATTCATGGAGATAAGTGTTTTCATACTCTATAGAATGGAAGAAAAAACATGGGCTGTCAAATAAAAAAGGCGTTTTCATACCGATGTATGAAAACGCCCTGGTTGCCATGGTGCGTGAAAATGTAAAATTACTTGATCTGGCTGAGGATCTCCTCGGAGATTTCCTGGATGCCCTTGGAGCCGTCCACGGAGATAACCTTGGCGTCGCTCTTGTTCTTGAAATAGTTGACGGCGGCCATGGTGCCGGTTTTGTCGTCATAGTAAATATCATGACGTTTGTTGATGGCGTCCTCATCCTGATCATCGGCGCGGGTGGACAGCTCTCCTCCGCAGACCCGGCAGACCAGTTTGCCGTCTTTTTCCACCGGCTTGATGGCCTCAAAGGCGATGTGGTTGGGGTGGTTCGGGTCGTTGGCGCAGAGCCTGCGGCCCATGATCCGTTCCTTGGCAATGTTGCGGTCGAGAACGATTTCAAGAACATAGTCAAGGGGCATGCCCGACTCTTTCAACGCCTTGTCCAGGGCCTCAGCCTGGGCCAGGGAACGGGGAAAACCATCGAGGATCCAGCCGTTTCCTTTTGATTTTCCAAGGGTTTCAAGGACCATGGGAATGGTAATATCATCGGGAACCAGATCGCCGCGTTCGATATACTCTTTCGCCTTTTTACCGAGTTCGGTTCCACCTTTGATGTGCTCGCGGAAAATAGCGCCGGACTCGATGTGGTCCAGGCCATATTTTTTTGCTACAATGGCACCCTGGGTGCCCTTACCACTGCCGTTAGGTCCGAAAGCCAAAATGTTCATAAGTTCATCTCCCATACATTAAAAATTTAAAGGGGTACTCTCTCCGTTGGCGGAGGCGTAACCAGCAGGTTATGTTGGTCATGCAGAGAGGCTAAAAAAATGAATGGCCTCTCATTCAACGGCCTACTATAGCGTACCTTCCCCGGTTTGGCTATCAAAATATGTCGCTATTAATTTTGACAATGGTGCCGAAAGAGGGTACAAACTGGCGGCAGACAACAGGTTTGCGGCAAAGATAAATTCAAAGAAATAAACCGATAAACAGAACTGATGAAAGAGATCAAGGTAGGACTCATAGGGTTTGGAACCGTTGGCAGCGGCCTGGCCGAGGTCATGCTTGCCCAGCGGGAGAGGCTTGAAAAACGCAGCGGGCTCTGTGTGCGTTTGGCATCGGTTGCCGACATTAATATAGAGCAGTTGCCACCGCAGTTTTCCGAGGTCCGTTTATGCCGGGATGCGGCCGAACTGATCAAGGATCCGGAAATAGATATCATCGTCGAGCTGATCGGCGGTATTCAGCCGGCCAAAACCTTTGTCATGGATGCCATTGCTGCCGGTAAGCATGTGGTGACGGCAAACAAGGCCTTACTTTCCCAGGAGGGCAAGGATATCTTTGCCGCTGCAGCGGCAAAAGGGGTCGAGGTCGGTTTCGAGGCCAGTGTCGGCGGCGGTATCCCGGTGATCAAGTCCTTGAAAGAGGGACTGGTGGCCAATAAAATTCTCTCGATCATGGGGATAATGAATGGAACGGCCAACTATATCCTCACCCGCATGACCGATGAGGGCGTTGCCTTTGATGCGGTTCTCAAGGATGCGCAGGAACAGGGATTTGCCGAGGCCGATCCCACCTATGATATCGAGGGAATTGATACCGCCCATAAGCTGGCCATTCTCATGACCATGGCCTATGGCATGAATATCACCCACAACGATATCGCCACCGAGGGAATTACCCGGATCGAGCCGATGGATATCGAGTTTGCCCGCGAGTTCGGCTGCCGGATCAAGCTGTTGGCCATAAGCCGTAACCATGGCGAGCATGTGGAGGCCAGGGTGCATCCGACCATGGTGCCGGAGACCCATCTGCTGGCCAAGATCGACGGCGCCTTTAATGCCATTCATTTCACCGGCGACATGGTCGGCAATGTTCTTCTCTATGGGCTGGGCGCCGGCAAGATGCCCACCGGCTCCGCTGTTGCCGCCGATGTGATGGATATCGCCCGTGATATTCATGCCGGCTCCGTCGGCCGGGTGCCGTCATTGTCCTATCTGCCGGAACATATCGGTGAGCGGAGGATAACCTCCATGGATGAGCTCTCCTGCCCCTATTATTTCAGAATATCGGCCCGGGACGAGCCGGGTGTTCTAGCCGCCATTGCCGGTATTCTCAGCAAGAATGCGATCAGCATTGAATCCGTTATCCAGAAGGGTCGGCAGGAGAGCGGCCCGGTAGCCATTGTCATGCGCACCCATACCGCGCAAGAGTCGGCAGTCAGCGCTGCCCTGCAAGAGATAGATGATCTTGCCGTGGTCACAGCGCCGACGGTAAAGATACGGATGCTTGAAGATGAATGATGTTTTTTGCGGAAATGCAGCCTTCCTTTAATACCGGCAGGGGGAACAGGGATGAAATATATCCTGATCATTGGTGACGGCATGGGGGATGAACCTATAGCCGGGCTTGGAGGCAGAACACCGCTTGAGGCCGCTGCCACACCGGTTATGGACAGGCTGGCCCGGGCCGGTGAACAGCTACTGGTGCGCACGGTGCCGGCAGGCTATCCACCGGGAAGCGATGTGGCCAACCTGTCCCTGCTCGGCTATGAGCCGGAGAAATATTATACCGGCCGGGCGCCCCTGGAAGCCGCTTCCATGGGTGTGGACCTCGGGGCCGATGAGCTGGCCTTTCGCTGTAACCTGGTCACCCTGGAACGTAAAAACGATCGGGTGATCATGCGCGATTACAGCGCCGGCCATATCACAACCCCGGAGAGCACCTCTTTGATAACCGCGGTTGCGGAGCAATGCGGAACAAAACGTCTGCGTCTGTATCCGGGTATCAGTTACCGGCACCTGCTGATCGCAAAAGGAGAACCACCCGCCTTGACCACGGTTCCACCCCATGACCACCTTGACCAGGATGTGACCGAATTTTACGCCCGATACCTGCAGGTTGACTATTTCAAGACATTGATGGAAAAATCGGCCGCCCTGCTGGCCGATCATCCCGTCAACCAAAAGCGGATTGGGCAGGAAAAAAATCCCGCCAATTCACTCTGGCTCTGGGGCGAGGGCAAAAGTCCGGATATGCGGCCATTGTCCGAGCGTTTCGGCCTCAGCGGCGCCCTGATCTCAGCCGTTGACCTGCTCAAGGGCATCGGGGTCTATGCCGGACTTGATGTGCCCGAAATAGAGGGTGCGACCGGCTATATCGATACCAATTACGATGGCAAGGTCGACGCAGCCCTGGCCGCCCTTGCCGACGGGAACCTGGCGATCATTCACCTTGAGGGGCCGGACGAGGCAGGGCACCAGGGAAGTCTTGCCGACAAGGTGCAGGCGATCGAGGACCTGGATGCAAAAATAGCCGGCCCGATTCTGCATGCACTGGAAAAAGCAGGGGAGGATTTTCGGATGGTCATCTGCATGGACCACTATACGCCGCTTTCCATCCGCACCCATGTCGACTGGCCGGTCCCGGTCCTGCTGTATGACTCCCAAGGTGTCGCCCGGCCGAGCGGACAAGGATACAGTGAAATCAATGCCGGTAACAGTGCGGCCGAAAATGGACTTTCCCCGGTAAGCGGGGCCCGGTTCTTTCACTATTTTATTCGAGGCGCCAAGGCATGAGCAACCTGCGTCTTCCCATGGACGGCCCCGTATTCAAAGTATGCTATCGGGTGATTTACGGGGACACCGATGCCGGCAGCGTGGTCTATAATGCCCAATACCTGCGTTTTTTTGAGATCGGACGCACCGAGATGATGCGGGCCTGGGCTATGCCCTATCGGGAAATAGAGAAACAGGGCTTTATCCTGCCGGTCACCGAGACATACCTGCGCTACAAGGCGCCTGCCCGCTACGACGACCTGTTGACCATCAGTGTTTGTCTAACTGAATTAAACAAGGTTTCCTGCCGTTTTCATTACCGTATAACCCGGACAGATGATGACAGGGAACAACTTCTGGTCAAAGGGTTTACCAAGCATGCCTGCGTTAATCGTCAGGGTAAATTGAGCTCGCTGCCTGCGGATATTCGGGAGCGGATGGCTGCAATTTTCGATGGTGACCGGGAAAAACTTTGACTTTGAAAAAAGAAAAGAAAAGCACCAACCGCCATTGACAAAGGAGGACCCTTGCTTTATATTGCTGATCGCAACGCGGGGTGGAGCAGTCTGGTAGCTCGTCGGGCTCATAACCCGAAGGTCGGAAGTTCAAATCTTCCCCCCGCTACCAAGTTCATGCAAGGGCTTACGGCTTTTTGTCGTAAGCCCTTTTTTTATTGCTTGTGGTAAGCTTATGGTAAAAATCGGCCCGGTTGTCTCTGTCTATTTTTCCGGTTTTCGTCAGTATCTCCCTGTCCGTTAATGGTGTTTTCTGCCACCCCTACGGCATGTCAAGAAAATAATATTGTAATATCAACTAGATGTCTCTATGGACGTACATGTTTTATCGTGTTGGTTGATTTTGGCTGAATTCACTTATTTTTTTGCCGCCCTTGTCCTCCTTTTGCTTTGTCTTATCAGTATAATTGAATGTCCGAAGTGATAATCGGTTGATGACTTCTTCTTCTGCGCCAACGGTATTAGGTAAATATACCTATAAAAAAATGAGTAATAACATCAATTGTTTTTATCTGCGTTCCTGTTACATTGCGTCCGTAAAATTTTGTTGGTTGCGAATCTGTATTTTTTTTATCTGAAGGAGTTGTGAGGGATGAACAAGAACGATCTGGTTGAATCCATTGCCAGCGCAGCACAGATCAGCAAGGTGGCAGCGGAAAAAGGTTTGAATGGTTTGCTCTCTTCCATGGCCGAGGCAATGGAAGAGGGAGAGCGGGTGACTCTGGTGGGGCTGGGAAGTTTCAGTGTTGTCAAGAGGGCGCCCCGTCTTGGTCGAAATCCGAAAACAGGGGAGGTCGTCCAGATACCATCCCGCAAGGTAGTCAAGTTTCGTCCAGGGAAAAAGTTGCTGGAAAAGGTACAGTAAAAAGGTTGTAGGAGCGACATACCCTGTCCGTTGTTCAACGGACTTTTTTATCGCCGGGACCTCCTTTATCTCTGCGCAGGAGATAGAGGAGGTATTTTTGTTCTTTTGAGAAAAAAGAAAAGTAGCACCCCGGAGAATACCATGGTCAGGCTCAAAAGCTGACCCATGGTCATGCCGAGAAGAACTATTCCCAACTGTGGGTCGGGCTCGCGGACAAATTCGACCAGAAAACGGAAAATTCCATACAGGCAGAGAAAAAGCGCAAGCATGGAACCATGGGGCCAGGAATTTTTTTCCTTCCAAGGTTTTCCTTTGACAGCCCAGAGAATGGCAAAGAGGACGATCCCTTCCAGAAAGGCCTCGTAGAGTTGCGATGGATGGCGGCCAACCGGTCCTCCGGCCGGAAAGACCATGGCCCAGGGGACATCGGTTATGCGGCCGTAGAGTTCGCCATTGATAAAGTTGCCGACTCGCCCAAGCCCCAGACCGATCGGCACGGTAACCACGTAGAGGTCAGCTGTCTTCCAGTAATCAAGCCGGTGGCGGCGGCAATAATACAATCCGGCCAGCAGAACCCCGATACATCCCCCGTGAAAGGACATGCCGCCCTGCCAGGTGGCGAAAATCTCCAGGGGATGGCGCAGGTAGTAGCTGAAATTATAAAAAAGAACATAGCCCAGGCGTCCGCCCAGGATGACACCGAGGATGATGGCAAGGTTCAGGTTGTCGAGATGTTCTTCCATCTTCTGCCAGTGAAATTTTCTCGCCTGGTAGCGGGCCAGCAGGTAGGCAGCCATAAAGCCGAGGACATACATCAGGCCGTACCACCTGACCTGGAGCGGGCCAAGCCGAAATATTACCGGATCGATATGCGGGTAGCTGATCATTGGGTTTCTCTGTCATGTGCGGGGGTTATAACCTGCCGGTTTTTTTCAAATGGACCTGGAGCACGGAGATGGCTGCCGGGGTAACGCCGGATATGCGCAGGGCCTGGCCAAGAGAATGTGGTTGCACTGCACAGAGTTTTTCGACAACCTCCGCGGAAAGACCGGCAAGCTCCCCGTAGGGCATATCCGGTGGCAGTTCAACCGACTCAAGTTTTTTGAAACGCTCGACCTGTTCCTGTTGCCGTTTGATATAGCCCGCATATTTGACCTCAAGTTCCACTTCATCAGCAAATTCTATCCTGCCTGGGTCGATTTGCAGCGGTTGCCCGCAACTGCGCACAACAGTTGCCAGTTTTTTCAGGGTGATTTCCGGTCGCCGAAGCAGGTCGGCCAGGGTCATGGCCTGATCAATGGGGCTTGATCCAAAGGAAGCCAGGGCGGAGTTTACCTCCTGACCGGGAAGAATACGTTCCCGGTTGAGCAGACGGACCGCCTCCTTGATACTTTTCTTCTTGTGGATAAAGTCCTGCATGGTCAGGGTGTCAACCAGTCCGATTTCATTGCCGATTTCACGCAACCGCAGATCGGCGTTGTCTTCCCGCAAAAGCAGCCGATATTCCGCCCGTGAGGTGAACAGCCGGTAGGGTTCTCTGGTTCCCAGGGTCACCAGATCATCGATGAGAACACCGATGTAGGCCTGGGAACGGTCCAGGATCAGCGGCTCTTCCCCTCGTACCTTCTTGACCGCATTGATCCCGGCCATCAATCCCTGTCCGGCCGCCTCTTCATAGCCGGAGGTGCCGTTTATCTGGCCGGCAAGAAAAAGGCCGTGTATCTTTTTTGTTTCCAGGGACGGACGCAGGCTGCGGGGATCGATATAGTCATATTCGATGGCATATCCGGGGCGGATGATGCGCGCCTTTTCCAGGCCGACTATGGAGTGGACCATATCCATCTGCACCTGCAGCGGCAGGCTGGTGGGGATGCCGTTGGGATACACCTCAACGGTGTCCAGGCCCTCCGGTTCCAGAAAGATCTGGTGCCGCTTCTTTTCAGGAAAACGCATGACCTTGTCTTCAATGGACGGGCAGTACCTGGCGCCAATGCCTTCGATAATTCCGGCATACATGGGTGACTGGTCTATGCCGTCTCGTATGATGTCATGGGTGGCCTCATTGGTATAGGTAATATGACAGGGACGCTGTTCAAGGGGTGGGGAACCTGTGGAACTAAATGAAAATAGGTTTGGTGGATCATCGGAATATTGGGCTGTTAGCTGAGAGTAGTTAATGGTTGTACCATCCAGCCTTGGTACGGTGCCGGTCTTCATGCGGCCGACGCTAAAGCCCTGGCGGGTAAACCAGCGGGCCAGGCTGGTGGAAGGCGCATCACCCATGCGTCCGGCCGGAAAATGTTTCAGGCCCACATGGATAAGTCCATTGAGAAAGGTGCCGGTGGCAACGACAACGGCCTGAACATGGATTACCTCGTCCAGGGAGGTGCGAATGCCGATGACAGAACCATTTTCCGTGAGGATTTCATCGACCACGGTCTGGCGGATTTCAAGATTTTCCTGGTTCTCAAGGACCTTTTTCATCCGCAGACGGTAGAGCAGCCGGTCAGCCTGGGCCCGGGAAGAGCGGACAGCCGGACCCTTGCTGGTGTTAAGCCGTCGAAACTGAATGCCGGTGGCATCGATGTTTTTCGCCATCTCCCCACCCAGGGCGTCTATTTCCTTTACCAGGTGACCCTTTGCCAGCCCTCCGATGGCAGGGTTGCAGGACATGGCGCCGATGGTATCAACATTTATAATACAGACCAGGGTCCGGCAGCCCATGCGGGCAGCGGCAAGGGCGGCTTCGCAGCCGGCATGACCGGCGCCGATGACGGCAATGTCAAAAGTATCCATGAAGATTTTGTGGGTTAGGCCAATACCATGTATTGACTGTCAGGGAGTGTTTTTTTCGGTATCAATCTGGCCCGGAAACGGGTTCCAGCTGATAAATGCCCAAATCGGCGGACGGCGGCGATGGATGGTGACGCTGCCGTCCCTGTTGAGGGTGGTAATGGAGCGCAGATAATTTTTCAACTTTTTTCTTTCTTCCGTGACGACCGGGTCGCGAAACATCCATAAATACCCCTCGAGGGCTTCCCGTTCATCGGGATAACAAACCTCCTGTTCAAGTTCGATATAATCGATTTTCGGCAGATATCCCATCTGGTAGAGCAGGTTGACGGTGTAGATATAATCTGGTCCCGTGGACAGGGGGCGGCCAATGGCGGCAAAGGCGTCCGGGTCAAAGGGCCCGGCTCCAACCCGGTCGGTGACGGCAACCAGGCAGCGGGCATGGGCAGTGAGCTTGACAAGGGCGGCCTTCAGGTCGGTGACCGCAAGTGAGCGCGAGGCAATGGCCACGTCATGCCTCCCGATACTATGTGCCTGCCAGTCATCTTCCCAGGCGCAGTGGTGCAGGGTAATATTTTGTATATTTTGCTCCACTGCTTTTTTTTTCGCAATTTCAAGCATCCTTTCGGAAAAATCAAGGCCGGTGACCCTGCGGACACGTGTAGCAAGGGGCAGGGCCAAGGTCCCCGGCCCGCAACCGACATCAAGGACCGACCAATCAGGCCTGGGGTTCAGCAGGTCAAGGAAGCGGCCGATATACAGGGAGGTGGCCGTCCGTTTGGCAAAGGAGTCCGCCTTGTTGTTCCAGTCGGATGCCTTTTTGGATTTCCAGGTTTTTTTTCGTTTTGCCTGTTTCCAGAGAAGGTTCCAGTCAAGCTTTGCACAGTCCACGGTGTCCATAATACTATGTTGATCGCAGAGGAATATGGATAATACACCGATCTGCAGTTAAATAATTTGACAGAGTCGGTTACGGAGATTAAAATAGTAAATTTTTACTATATAGATGATTATTATGTCCATGGTGTTTTCTTTCGCTCTGCCTGCGGCCTGCAGTCATTTTGCATACGTCGTGTTCGGAACAAGGCTTTGAGAACCAAAACGGTTTCCTAGTGTATCAGGAATAGAGAGAAGGATAATCTTAGATCGAACGGAATACAAGGATTAGAATATGAGTAAACGAACATTTCAGCCCTCCAACATCAAGAGAAAACGAACCCACGGCTTTCGTGCGCGCATGAGTACCCGTGCCGGCCGGGCCATTATTAAACGCCGTCGGGCGCGAGGTCGAAAACAACTGTCCGCTTGATGGTTGCCGGTCGCTACAGGCTGCCCAAGGCCTGTCTGTTGAGAAAGAACCGGGAATTTGATAGGGTCTATCGCCATGGCCGACGCCTGCATGGAAAGGGCTTTTCCCTGATTTATAGTCATGGTATCGCAGACTGGAACAGATTGGGAATCAGTGTGCAAAAAAAAACCGGCAGGGCTGTTGATCGAAACAGGATCAAGCGCATTATCCGGGAGGCATTTCGTCTGCATCGGGAGTCATTTCCGGCCAGGAGCGATATTGTTGTGACGGTACGACCAGGGTTTTCTCTACGCTCACCCGCTGAAGTCCGGTCAGCGGTAGACCAACTTTTTCATGGTGACGGCCAGTCAGCATAGATTATGTGTCATTCCTGTCGGAACAATATCCAAAATGCGAAATCCGCTCCAAAATCTTTTGGATTTTTCACGCGCCTGTGTCTCTTAGGTGTGCGTTGCTATCAGCTCTGCATTTCCCCTCTTTTTCCGCCAACCTGCCGGTATACACCAACCTGTTCCCAGTATGCCGTGGAGGCTATCAGTCGATACGGCGTTCTGCGGGGAGGTGGTATGGCCCTGTGGCGGATTCTCCGCTGCCATCCTTTTTCAGCTGGCGGCTATGATCCCGTGCGCTGAAACCCCCAGGTTGTGCCTGTTGGAAATAGCCGCATGCATATCATCTGATAAGCTTTTTTATTCAAGTTGGTTGGGTAAAAACCTGTATTTGTTGCGTTGCCTGTCCGGAGTTGTATCCCTTGGCGTCTGCGCTTCCCGTTTCTCTGTGCTGTTGGATCATCGTAAGGGATAATTAGATTTTTACGAGTTTATTATTTAAGGAAAGAATACTTCATGGATCTTCAACGAGCCTTCCTGGCAATAGTTTTGTCGTTTATCATTCTGTTTGGTTATCAATATCTCTTTGTCAAGCCAGCCGTCAGGCAGCAGCATACCGCTCAACAGGCAGCAAAGGAGAAGACGGCTGAACAGAAAGCCAAGCCGCAGGCGGAGAAGAAGCCGGCAGCCGCAACAGCCAAACCCGCTGTTGTCCAACCCGCAGTACCTGTTATTGCCGAAGATCCCGATGCCCGGGACATCACCATAGAAACGCCGCTCTATACAGCCGTTCTTACGGAACAGGGTGGCGGTTTCAAACATTTTATCCTGAAAAAGTATCGCACCAAACTTGATAAATCATCGGTGAACATGGACCTTGTCCCTGATATGTCCATTGGTGAACTGCCGGTGATCTTTTCGCTTGATAACGGCGCCGGTAGCACATTGCCCGCCTTTCATGCCGATCAGGACAAACTCGTCCTGACAGGGGATGACACAAAACAACTGACCATGAAGGCAAAGCTGACCAGCGGCCTGGTGATAACCAGGACCCTGAGCTTCCATGGCAACAGTTATATGGTTGATCAGAAGTACACGATTGACAACCCGGGTACCGGTTCGGTCCGGATTACCCCTGCCATGAGTATGAATAATACGCCCTTTGCCCATGGCTCCACAAGCAGCCGTTATCTCTTCCGTGGACCGGCCCTGTATGTCGATAATAAACTGAAACAAATTAAACCCAAAAAACTGGCGGATGGACCAAAGGTTTTTCAGGGAGCTGTCAGCTGGGTTGGCTATGAGGACAACTATTTTATCGACTCTCTGATTCCCCTTCGTGCAGGCAATCATATGGTGACCATTGGCGGCACGGCGAGCCGCATTCGAACCGTAATCTCCGAAGGTGAGGCCACGCTGGCGCCAAAGGGGAGGGCAGTTTATCCCTACAAGATGTATTTTGGGCCGAAAAAGCTTTCCATTCTCAAAAAAGAAGACCATAACCTGGCCAAGGCGATCAATTTCGGCTGGTTTGATGTGCTGGCAAAGCCGACCCTATGGCTGTTGAACTATCTGTATGGCTATGTGGGCAATTATGGGGTGGCCATTATAATTATCACCATCCTTATTAAAGTCGTCTTCTGGCCGATTACCTCCAAGGGCATGCGTTCCATGAAAAACATGCAGAAGCTGCAGCCCAAGGTCGCCAAGCTGAAGGAAAAGTACAAGGATGATCCCACCCGGATGAACCAGGAGATGATGGCCCTGTACAAGACGTACAAGGTCAATCCTGTTGGCGGCTGCCTGCCGATGGTTATCCAGATTCCCTTTTTCTTTGCCCTCTATCGGGTATTGATGGCTGCCATTGAACTTCGGCATGCGCCGTTTATGTTGTGGATCAATGATCTTTCTGCCCCGGACAGGTTGATGATCGGGGTTGACATTCCCTATGTTCACGGCATTCCGGTGCTGACCCTGTTAATGGGGCTGTCCATGTATCTGCAGCAGAAAATGACGCCGACAACCGCTGATCCGACCCAGGCAAGGATCATGCAGTTCTTGCCCGTTGTCTTTACCTTTATGTTTATCAATTTTGCATCCGGGCTGGTACTTTACTGGTTCGTCAACAATCTGCTCTCCATTCTCCAGCAATATCTTATCAATCGACAGTTGAAGGCATCGGCATAACCCCTTTGACAAGCAACAGGAATAGAGTATATGGCTCAGGGAAAGGATTTTTACGGTCAGGAAGTTACGACAATTATTGAAGAGGCCTGCAGGGAGTTCGGTGTTTCCCAGGAAGAACTGAACATAGAGGTCCTGGAAACAGGTTCCGCCGGAATATTTGGTCTGTGCAGAAAAAAGGCGCATATACGGGTGCGGAAAAAGCAGGCCGATTCCAAAGGGGGAGAAAAAAAGAAGAAACCGGCTTCAAAGGCGGCGTCCGCTGACAAGAAAGACAGGGACAAAAAACAGGCCGAGAAGGAGGAAAAACTGCACACAGCTTCATCTGTGACCGGTTCGGAAGAAACGGCCGATGAGAAGGTGGCCGGGAAATCCGAAAAATCGAATGGTCCGGAAAAGCCTATAGGTGCGCGGGCCGGGAACAAAAAAAGATCGACACCGGTTGCGCCGCCCACAGAAGAAGTTCTTTATCAGGTGAAAACAGACATATGCCGTCTGGTTGAATTGATGGGATATCCTTCGGACGTAAGCTTGAAAGTTGAAGATACGGCCCTTCGTTGTCATATCAGCGGCCAATATGAAGATGAGCTGGTCGGCGCTGAAGGACGTACCCTTGACAGTATGCAGTATTTACTGCGCAAGATGATGAGTTCCCGGCTGCCGGAGCGGATGATGCTCTCCCTTGATGCCGGTAATTTCAGGCAGCGCCGGGCCGAAGAGTTGAAAACCCGTGCCCTGCAGCTTGCCGAAGAGGTGAAGGAAACCGGAAAAACCCAGGCAATTCCTGCATTGAACCCGGCGGAACGCCGGGAGGTGCATATGATCCTGCAGGAGGACAAGGCCATTCGCAGCCGTTCGGTGGGGGATGGTTTGTTCAAGAAAATTCTTATCTACAAGCCGGGCAAGGGGAACAAATCTTCCGCCCGCAAGCGTAGAGGCCGCCAAAGTGGCCGTTCCAACGAAAACTGATACCATTGCCGCCGTCGCCACTCCCGCCGGCACCGGTGGCATAGGAATAATCCGTATCTCCGGGCCTGACGCCCTTGCCATCCTGCGGCGTATCTTTCGGCCCCATCGCATCAAACTGAAAAATATCAGAAGCCATCGCCTCTATTATGGCTCTGCAGTTGATGACGAGCAAAATGTTCTCGATGAAATTCTTGCCGTCTACATGCGCGCTCCGGCAACCTATACCCGTGAGGATGTGGTTGAGTTGCACAGCCATGGTTCCTGGCTGGTTTTGCAATCTATTTTATCCAAAGTCTTTGCTGCCGGCGCCCGTCCCGCCGAGCCGGGTGAATTCACCAAACGGGCCTTTCTGGCAGGCCGTATCGACTTGACCAGGGCCGAAGCGGTTATCGATCTTCTGCAGGCCAAAACCGAGAGTGGCGTCAGGCTGGCGGTCAGTCAGCTGCAGGGTAATCTGGAGCGTGCATTGACCCCGGTGCGGGACGTTCTTGTTCGGATGCTGGCGAATGTGGAGGTGGCCATTGACTTTCCCGATGAGGATGTCGATATCCTCGACCGGGAGATGTTGCGCCATCAACTGCAGGAGAGCGTCATTGCGCCCCTGGCGGAGCTGCTGCGTCTTGCCGGCCGGGGCAAGGTGATACGCGAAGGAGTGCATGTTGTTATTGTCGGGCGGCCCAATGTCGGCAAGTCAAGTCTACTCAACGGCCTGCTCCGGGAGGAACGGGCATTGGTGACAAGTGTTCCCGGTACAACCCGGGACACCATCGAAGAGATGATCGCCATCCATGGCGTTCCCGTCCACCTGGTAGATACCGCCGGTATTCATGCCCACAAGGACATGGTTGAGGCCCTTGGCATTGAACGGGCGCGCAGGAAACTGGATGAGGCGAATTTGGCGCTGTTTATGGTCGATGCCAGCGCAGGCATAACCGATCAGGACCGGGAGCTGTACCGTCTGGTTTGCAACCGCAACCACCTTGTTCTCTATAATAAGATAGACCTGGTGAGCAAAGAACAGATTGCGGACCTGGAAAAGAAATTACCGGCATCGGTATCTGTTCGGTTGTCGGCAAAAACCGGTATGGGGCTTGAAGAGTTACAGGAGGCCATTTATGCCCGGGTCGTTGACAGCGGACGGGACCTTGATGAGCGTATCGCCTGTGCCCCCAATGTTCGGCACAAGGCTATTCTATCGGCCATGCTGGCAACCTGTAGGCGGCTTGAGCAGGCATTTGTTGCGCAAATCCCCGCCGACCTGCTGGCCGTTGAGCTGCAGTCCGCCCTGGATGGTTTGATGGATATTACCGGGGTGACCACCCCGGAAGATGTACTGGAAAAGATTTTTTCCGAATTCTGTATCGGAAAATGAGAAAGGAGCGCCTGTCTTTTTTCCTCTATTTCTGTTTGGATGTCTCCTCGTTTTTCCCTGCCTGCCGGTTTGCAACGGTGGCTGCGGAAGGTTTTCCCTGGGCTGCGGTTGTCTTGTCCGGGCCGGCGGCGCTGTGGATCTCTCCTTCTAAGGAAGCGCCGGGTTCCACCGTCAGGTTGGCCGAGGTCAGTTTCCCCTTGATCGAGGCGGTGCTGTGGGCTGTGACCAGACGGGCCTCAATATCACCCTGAACATGTCCATGGCAGATCAGAGCGCCCAATTGCATATTGCCGTTGACCCGGCCGGTTTCACTGAGAACAAGGTATTCCCCTGTGATGTCACCATCCACTGTCCCGTCAAGGCGGGCCTTGCCCTTAAAGCTGATTTCCCCGGTAATATGCATTTCTTTGGAGATGATACAGGATATTGCCTCCTTTGAAACAATTTCGGCTTCATCCTTGAGGGTGTCCTTCTTGGAAAAGATTGCCATGGGTCCAGGAGATTATTTATTTGGAAAGAAGTTTGGCGATTTTCAGAAACTTCATGGGATCAATGGTCTTTTTATGATAATGCACCTCGTAATGGAGGTGTGAACCGGTACTGCGTCCGGTGTTGCCGACCAGGCCTATGACCTGGCCCCGGCTGACATGGGCGCCGACCTTGACCAGTCGTTTGCTCAGGTGTGCATACAGGGTGTCGTAACCATTGCCGTGGGCAAGAACTATGCAGTTGCCAAAACCTCTGACATAGGATGACCGGGTGACAACCCCGCTTCCGGTGGCATGCACCTTATCCCCAATTCGTCCCTTGAAATCAATACCGGCATGAAAGGCCTTTTTGTGGTTAATTGGGTCCCTGCGGCTGCCGTAGCGGGAGGTGATTCTTGATGAAAGTGGACGGCCAAGGGGAAGCTTTTGCAACAGGGCAAGGTAAGGATCCGATGTATCAAGGAGTTCATCGCCGGCCTTGACGTCCGGGTCGATATAGAGACCGCCGCTGTGGCCTGGATCTTCATCGACCTTTACTTTGATACCGATCTGGCCCATGAGGGTTTTGAGAGCCTTGTTACGCTTGTCAAGGCGACTGATGCCGGCTGCATACAATTTTGCCTTTTCCCGTTGCAACTGGTCAATCCGGCTCTCGTATCGATCGATTATCCGCAGGTGTTGCAATCGTATCCGGGTCAGTTCGGCTTTTGTCTGGGCCAGTTTCAGGGCAATGTCCAGACCTGTATCAGTGTTGGTCTGTTCCAGCTTGGCAATCTTTTGTTCAAGAGCGCTGTTGTGCCGCCAGTGGTAATATCCGGTAATGGTGCCCATGCAGAGCAGGATCACACCGATGACTGACCAGGCGGTGAATTGTTTCAGGAGACGTTTTCGGATAAGAAAAGTATGGCCCCGACCGGATTCCCCTGTAATGATAATATGTAATTTATCTTTGTCCATAAAGATTGGTTCCGTTTACCTGGGTGCTGGTAAAATCCGCAGGAAAGGCCCTGCTGTTGGGGAGAGGTTATACACGGAATAGCGCAGAGATGCAAGGGATGGTTTTCCGCGTCAGCGCCCCGTGTCTTTGGTAAGGCACTGGCGCGGAAAAAGAAAACGGGACAGGGAGGTTAAAAGGACTCGGCAAAGAGTTGTTCTATGGCGTTTCTGCCCTCATCACTGAGATACCTGGTCCCTGAGCCGACAAAGGTGTCATAGGTGATCCTGGGCGAATCTTCCACCCATGCTCCATCTTTCCAGGTGAACCATTTATTCTGGTTCTGATCAAAGACATGCAACGGACGATTAAAGAGCTTGGCCAGTTCAACGGCCCAACCGGTTCCACCTTTGACCGAGTTGTCCGGGAGAATGACACCGATGACAAAGACCTGGTGACCCTTGTTCACCATATGAAAAATGGACTGGAGGACCCTTCGGATTTTTTCAGTCTCATAATAGGTGCGGTTCATCATCCGGGAGGCAATTTCCATGCTGATGTCGCCCCGTTTAAGTTCCTCTTCTGAGAGCATGACAGGGTCTTTGTCCCGGTTAAGCCGGTGTCCCTCAAAGGTAAAAATAACCTCGTTGACCCCGAATTTCTCGGCATTTTCACCAAATACGGTTTCCGCGCCCTTCAGGCCGCCATGAAACAGAGTACATTCGTTTGCATTCATCGTCTATTCACCTTTTTTCAATGCAGATCGGGTTGCGGTTTGCGTAGTCGTTTCCATGTCACCCGGTGGTTGATGGAGCCATCCATCTCTTCGTTTCTCTTCAATAGCGGTTAGCTTCCCATTTTTCAAGACTATTATCTCTCTTTTGGGAGAAAAGAGCAAATACAGGTTTGAAAAGGATCAGGGCATGACATCATTGTGGCTATTACAGTTTTTTGGCTGAAAAAAACACCCGCCACGGCGCCGGATAGCCTTCGATTGTCCGGGAGGGATCATCGGGATGGATGAAATCGTCGTAGGATTCAAAGGACATCCAGTTTGTTTTCCGTTGTTCCCTGCTGCTCATGGGATGGAGGCAGAACTGTTTGACGTTGGAAAAACCGGACCTGGTCAGCCAGTTTGCAAGACAGGGGGCAGTGGGCACAAACCAGGTGCCCGGCACCTTGGCGTAGGTTTTTTCAGGAAAGAGGGCCACCGGCTCGTCACCGGCAATGGCCTGGGACTCGATGATCAGGGTGCCACCGGGTTTCAGGGCCCGGAACAGAACCTCCAGGGCGTCGAGCGGCGAACGGCGGTGGTAAATAATTCCCAGGCAGAAGAGGATGTCAAAACAGTCTGGAAAGAGGGGCAGGTGTTCGATGCCGAGCAGCTCGATGCGCAGGTTGGTTTGACGGGCGAAACCGTTTAAGGTGCGGAAGGTGTAATAATGCTGCACATAGGGTTCAAAACCAAGCACAAACCGGGGGTGGAAGGGGACCATCCTGAACATGTAATAGCCATTGTTACAACCGATATCGCCGACAATTTTTCCTTTCAGGTCAGGAAGTTCAGGCAGGATGCGATTCCATTTCCGATAACTGCGCCATTCGGCGTCAACAACAATATCAAAGATGGAAAAGGGTCCCTTGCGCCAGGGCATGAATCCCCGCAAAACCTGTTCTACGCGTTGTCTCTCTTCAGCGCTGATGTCTTCCGCTGTGCCGATGGTCACCGTGTCCCGGGAAAAATCACAGTGTTTGGCCCGCAGATGGCTGACAGACTGATAAGGTTCTCGATAGCGTAAAAAGCCTTTCTTTGCCTGGTTGACCCATTTTTCCTTCTGCCTGAGGACATCATGCAGGGTCTTGATATCGGCTGCGGGAAAAAAGGGTTGGTAATCCATTGTTAACTTTTCAGGGCCACAAAGGAGGCAAAGTTGAACCATTTACAGAAAATTTCCACCTCGGCAAAACCTGCCTCCCGAAGAAGGGAAATATTTTCATCAACGGTAAAAGGAACGAGCACGTTTTCCAGTGCCTCCCTTTTGGCGGCTATTTCCAGTTCGGAATACCCCTGTTCCCGCTTGAAATCATGGTAGATATCGATAAACTGTCGATGAAAGGCGCCGGCGGCGAGTACTTTTTCACAGACGATGAGCAGGCCGCCCGATGGCAGGGCCTGGTAAAAACGCCTGGCCAGCGCGTTGCGGACCGGTGGCCTGATAAACTGCATGGTATAGTTGCAGAGGATGGCATCGGCATCTGTGAGGGAGCAGCCTGTAATATCGTCTTTTCGAAAACTCAGGCAATCGGTTTTGCAGAACATGGCCGCTTTTTTCCTGGCCTTTGCCAGCATTGATTCGGCATTGTCGATGCCGATCAGCCGAAGCCGCCGGTGCTGGAGTCTTCGGGAAAGTTCCAGCAGGGTGGTCCCGGTTGAGCAGCCAAGGTCATAGACCGTGAGTTGCCGACCGGGCTGATGACGGTCAAGGATGCGGGCAATGGCATCGATAACGGTTTCGTACAGGGGTACAGACCGGTGCACCATGTCGTCAAAGACCTCGGCCACTTGCTCGTTAAAGGAAAAATCCTCTTTTATGTCATGCTGTTGAAAGATGGTGTCCCGGTTCATGCTGGCATCGTTTTCTCCAGTATCCAGGGTAGCGGCAGGGCGGAAAATACCCTTGCTATCCATTGCAACTCTCAGTATACATTCTTGATCAGGCTGGTGGGAAATGAGTATCCATCAACTATAATCAATACCCGGTCATGTTGAAAGAAGGATATTTGTTCCCTCTGTCCCCTGGCTGAATTTTAGGGATTGGCCGCAGAAGGTGACTATGGAGCCGCCCATTGTGTATGTTCAGGGCTCTGGATTTGAAATATATCTTTTTTAATAATTTATGTAATCTTTTATGACATCCGATTCTATTCATTTTGACGAAATTCTCAGCAAGTATCGTTCCGATCCCTATGACTATGTGGATATGTTCGCTGTCCATGCCGGGGAGGTGCGTTTTCTAGTCGAAGACGGGGCGGAAGTACAGGGCGTCAGTGGCGAGTGGCACCACAAACCCGGATCACCGCTCTACGAGATTACCCGGGAGCGAAACCCCAAGGTGATCACCTCCAAAACCAACGGCACCATTGCCTCGCTGAATAAAGAGGTTGAGGGCAAATTTGTCGAAGCCGGGACAAAACTGCTCACCATCCGTCATCCGCTCAAGAAAAAGGAGATTATCGAGGCCATTCTTCAGGAGGTCCTCTATCTCTTTCCCGCACCTGAACGGGCCAGGTATTACTTTTCCATGGATATCCAGTCCCGGATTGACCAGAAAGGGGCCCGCTCGATTGTTATCCAACCGGGTGACGAGATCATCACCATGTCACTGATGAAACGGGACACGCCGGTTTATTATGACGGCGAGGCCGGAATCCTCCATTCCCTGTACTTTTCACCGGGCGACAGTGTTGACCAGGGAGTACCCCTGATCGGTGTCTGTCCCGAAGAAAAGCTGGCCGTTATTCAGAAAATAATTACCCGGGTCAAGGCGGAGTGGGAATAGGGGGCCGTGCTTTCCCATGCCGCCCTTTGCCGTCTTGCCGCGGAAAAGGCGCAAGACGCTAATTTCAGCCCTGAAGTTACCCGGCGGATTCTGCGCTACGGTGCCCCTGTCGGCTCATCTTGTCGCCATTATCCCCGGTTGCCCCGCTGTATGGATCTGCTCCGCCGCGAGGTCCGGGATACTACAACGCCGTCTCCGGCAACCGGCCAGGTGGTTCGGGCCGACCGGCTGACCGGTTCCAGCGGCCGTTTTGACCGGTACTGGCATGCCCCGGCCGGAGGACTCTATCTTGCCCTGCTCTGGGCCGACACCCTGTTGCCGGATTTCAGCCGTCTGCTGCCCTTTGCCGCTGGTATAGCCTGTTGTGAAACCGTGCGGGAATTCATTTCGGCCGCCCGTTTGCAATGGGTGAACGATGTCCGGATTGGGGGAAAAAAGATTTGCGGCATTCTTAGCGAAACAGTGGCAGGGGCTGAGGGAGAACAATTTCATCTTATCGGCATCGGCATCAACGCAAATATCCGGGAATTTCCGGTGGAATTGGCGCCGGTCGCCACCTCTTTTTATCTCGAAACCGGGGCAAAAGTTGATCTGGACCAGCTCTGCGCCCTGCTGCTGGCAAGGTTGCAGTGGAATATCGGCCTGTTGTATTATTCGGAAGAACAGTTCCTTGCCGGTACAGCCGGAGAAGAAAGTATGCTTCTCCGGCGCTGGCGGCAGTTGAGCGATACCCTTGGCAGGTCGGTGACCTATGGCTATGATGTGCAGACAAGGCCGCTGTACCAGGCCAGGGCCCTGGAAATCGATACCGGCGGTGGTCTGGTGATGCGGTTGGCCGACGGGTCAATGATTACCGAATATTCGGGAGAGATTATTTATAATAGGAATGATTGATCATGCTCCTTCCTGAAGTGACCATCTACACTGATGGCGCCTGCAACCCGAATCCGGGAGTTGGCGGCTGGGGCGCTGTTCTGCTTAAAGGTGGACGGTTATATCGGGAGCTGAGCGGCCGGGAAGAGAAGGCAACCAACAACAGGATGGAACTGGCAGCGGTCATCAACGGCCTGTTGAGCCTCAAGGAGCCGCACCGGGTGCTTGTGGTGACCGATTCCACCTATGTGAAAAACGGTATCTGCTCCTGGATGGATGGTTGGAGGAGGCGCGGCTGGCTGACGGCAGCCCGGCAGCCGGTCAAGAACCGTGACCTCTGGGAACAGCTTGATCGGGTCAGCCGCAAGCACCAGGTCAGATGGCAATGGGTGCGCGGTCACTCCCAGGATCCCTGGAACGAACGCGCCGATGCCCTGGCGGTTGCGGCCCGGAGTCGACAGTCTAAAAAACAGGAAGACAGAGTTGAAACCGCCCGGCCCGGTAAAGAGAGAGTCGCCATTTTCTGCGGCATCACCTATGCGCCCAGTCATGGAACAGGCTCCTGGGCCGTTATCCTCTCGTACAAGAGGTACATGAAAGTCATCGGGGGAGCGGGCCGGGGAGATTCCGCCAATCAATTTCATCTGCACTCATTGCTTGCGGGCCTGTCGGCCCTGAAAAAGAATATCCCGGTCACCGTCTATACCACCTCAGCCTATCTCCGGGATGGTGTGCATAGTTGGCTTGCGGGCTGGCAACGGCGGGGCTGGATTACCAGCCAGGGGAGAGAGGTCGGGAATCGGGAACTCTGGCAGCAGCTGGCCGTGCTGCTGGATAGGTTTTCCGTCGATATTCAGGTCGTCAGCCGTAAAAACGGATACTGTCTGTTGCAGGAGGCCAAGGTACTTGCCCGTGAGTGGCGTTTACCGCCGGCATCCGGCGGCCGGACGTAACAAAGAGGTCCTCTGGCTCCAATTTACTCCACATCAGTTTCTGTGGCATATCCCTGCGGGTTCATCGACTGCCAGCGCCAACTGTCCTCGCACATCTCTTTCAGACCCCGCTCCGCCTGCCAGCCCAGTTCACGCCGAGCCAGAGACGGGTCGGCATAGCACTGGGCAATATCTCCGGCCCGGCGGGGTGCAATTTTATAGGGAATTTTTCTGCCGCTGGCACCTTCAAATGCCTTGACCATATCCAGGACCGAGTATCCCTTGCCTGTGCCCAGGTTATAGGTAACAACACCCGGCTTTTGCGCCAGTTTCTCCAATGCCTTGAGGTGGCCGACAGCCAGGTCGACCACATGGATATAATCCCGGACCCCTGTGCCGTCATGGGTTGGATAGTCGTTGCCGAAGACGGAGAGCTCGGGTAACTTGCCCACGGCCACCTGGGAGATATAGGGCATCAGGTTGTTGGGAATCCCGTTGGGGTCCTCGCCGATGCGGCCGGATTTATGGGCGCCGACCGGGTTAAAATAACGGAGCAAGGCGATATTCCAAGTGTTGTCGGCAACATGGATGTCCCGCAGGATGTCCTCGATCATGGCCTTGGTGCGGCCATAGGGGTTGGTGCAGGCAAGCAGGGGAAACTCTTCGGTGATGGGCACACTTGCCGGGTCGCCGTAGACCGTTGCCGAGGAACTGAAGACGATGTTTTTGATGCCATACTTCGTCATTGCCTGGCAGAGGTTGAGGGTGCCGGTGATATTGTTCTGGTAGTAGAGCAGGGGCCTGGCCACCGATTCACCCACGGCCTTGAGCCCGGCAAAATGGATGACCCCGTCCGCATCATTATGGATACTGAAAAACAGGTCCAGGGCATCGGGATCAAGGAGATCGGCCTTGAAAAATTCCACCGGCTTTCCGGTCAGCTCTTCCACCCGCCGCAATCCTTCCCTGCTTGCATTGGAGAGATTGTCTATAACGGTGACCCGGTATCCGTTATTCAGTAGTTCCAGGCAGGTATGGCTGCCGATATAACCGGCGCCGCCGGTAACAATGATATGTTGCATTTTTTCTCCTCGGAATTGGTCACAGATAGACTGACTATAACCTGTTCGACTTCAAATGGAAATTCTGATAAGATAAAATTTCAGCAATTATTATTCAACCGATATGGACAGGCCCTTGCGCCGGGATTTTCGGAAAATCAGCAATTGAACCACCAGGAGGAAGGAATAATGCCCTATGTCAATATCCGGGTTGCGGGAAAATTAACACGGAAACAGAAGAAGAAAATCTCCCGGGGGGTGACAAAAGTCATTGCCAGGGAGGCGAAAAAACCCAAGGACTCGATCATTATCTTTATCGATGAAGAGAAGCGGGAAAATATTGCCAGGGGCGGGATGCTGCTTGATGAAAATTAGCCATGGTTCCTGATGAGGTCCGGGCCCTGGCCCGCAAGCTCCGCAAGGAGCTTAATTATCATAATTACCGGTATTATGTCCTCGATGATCCGGTTATCGCCGATGCGGAATATGATCGGTTGTTTCGACGCCTGCTGGAACTGGAGGAGCGTTATCCCGAGCTTGTCACCCCGGACTCTCCGACCAGGCGGGTCGGCGGCAAGCCCCTGTCCGCCTTTGAAGAGGTTGCCCATGTCTCTCCCATGCTCAGCCTGGACAACATCTTTGATCGGGCCGAGCTTAGAGAATTTGAAGAAAAACTGCATCGTTATCTGAAAAGTGACCAACCTCTGACCTATTATGTCGAGCCAAAAATGGATGGCCTGGCCGTGGAGTTGGTCTATGAAGACGGAATCTTTGTCCTTGGCGCGACCCGTGGAGACGGTCTGGTTGGAGAAAATATAACCCCGCAGTTGAAAACGGTGCGGGATATTCCCCTGCGGCTGCATGAAGAAGGCATGGACGCTCCGGGGCAACTGGTGGTTCGGGGCGAGGTTTACATGGACAAGGAGGGGTTTGCCCAATTAAATCGCCGCCGCCAGGATGCCGGTGAACCCCTGTTTGCCAATCCGCGCAATGGAGCCGCTGGTTCCCTGCGTCAGCTTGATCCGCGGATAACGGCCGAGCGTGGTCTCCGTTTTTTTGTCTATGCCGTGGCCGATACCGATGCCGTGCCCTGCAGCCGTCAGAGTGAGCTGTTTCCCTGGCTTTTGAAACTTGGTTTTGCCGTTAATCCGCATGTTAAACTCTGTCATGGTCTTGCGGAAGTGGAACAGCGCTACGACTATCTTCTTTCGATCAGAGAAAAACTTCCCTACGAGATTGATGGCATGGTGGTGAAGGTGGATGATTTCCGGCTGCAGAAGCGGCTGGGAAACACTGCCCGGGCCCCACGCTGGGCCGTGGCCTGGAAGTTTCCCGCTGTTCAGGCAACGACCCGAATAATCGGTGTTGATTTTCAGGTCGGTCGTACCGGTGCGGTGACGCCGGTGGCGCTGCTTGAGCCGGTGAACGTGGAAGGGGTGGTTGTGCGGCGGGCAACGCTGCATAACAGGGATGAGATAGAGCGTAAAGACCTGCGGATCGGCGATACGGTGCTTATCCAACGGGCAGGGGACGTGATTCCCGAGGTGATCAAACCTGTTGTTGAAAAACGGACCGGCAGGGAAAAACCCATTATTTTTCCCGACAATTGCCCGGTATGCGGCCATCCCCTGGTTCGTGGGCGCGGGGAGGCAGTTATTCGTTGTGTCAACCCCCACTGTCCGGCCCAACGCTTGCAAAGTTTGATTTATTTTGCCGGCAAGAGCGGTGTTGATATCGAAGGGTTGGGGAAAAAAGCGGTTGAACAGCTGATGGAAGAGGGGCTTGTCCGTGATATTCCCGATTTTTTTCGTCTGAAAAAGGAAGATCTCGCCCGTCTTGACGGTTGGGGAGAAAAGTCGGCCGAAAATGTCATCGCTGCCCTGGAAAAGGCGAAACGCATGCCCCTGGCCCGTTTTCTGGGAGCACTTGGCATACGGTATGTGGGAGAGGTAACCGCCCAACTGCTGGCCTCCTATTTTACCAGCCTGGCGGATATAATGGCGGCAACAAAAGAAGATTTTTTAAATGTTGAGGGGATAGGAGAACAGGCGGCTGGCAGCCTGGTTGATTATTTTTCCGATCCTTCCACCCGGGCCATGATCAACGAGCTTCTTGCCGAGGGAGTGACCATCCTGCCGCCATCGAGAGGAGAAAAGGTTCTTGCCGGCCGGGTTTTTCTTTTCACCGGCACGCTTTCTTCCATGGGGCGTAATGAGGCCAAGCAGATCGTCAAGGAACTCGGCGGCCAGGTGGTGTCCGGGCTCAGTAATCGGGTGACCGATCTTGTGGCAGGAGAAAAGGCGGGCAGTAAGTTGAAAAAGGCAAAAGAGCGTGGTATTCGCATATTGAGTGAAAAGGAATTTTTGGAACTGGTGGAAAGGGGATAGGCTTGCCCGCCTGTAAAAACCGGAGTGGCAGATGGATAAAAAATGCATACATGCGATAGTGCATGGTCGGGTGCAGGGCGTTTATTTTCGCGATTATACCAGAAGAGAGGCCCAGCGGCTCGGTGTTTGCGGCTGGGTGCGCAATCTGATTGACGGCACGGTGGAGGTGGTTGCCGAGGGGGTGCCCGAAGACGTGGACAGTCTACTTTCCTGGCTGCACAAGGGCTCGCCCATGTCAGAGGTAACAGCGGTAGATGCCGTGGAAGAACCTCCGGACAATCATTTTTCCTCCTTTGTTATCCGCTATGCTTGAATCGGTTGATAGCAAGGATTGTGTACTTTTTTCAAGTGACTGAGACAGTTATTATAACAAAACCGGATACTATTGTTTGCAAGATGAGCGTTTGCTTTTTTTGATCTGATGAAGAAAAAAGTTAAAATTCCAACTGGTAGGCCCAGCGGCCGTTTGACCTGTCCCGTGTGCGGTAACAGTGAGGATTTTCTAGAACTAGCGCAGAATGTCACCGTGACGACCCGTTACCGGCAAAATGATGACGGCAGTTTTACACCCGAAGAAAATGAGACCGACATCCACGGTGAGGTTGTGCTGCTGTGCGGCAAGTGTAACGCCGATATGACCGGCTTTCACAGCCATTTTCTGGATATGGTTTTTTAGGTTGTTTTTTTAGGTTATATGGCCGGTCGTATCATCACCGATAATCAGACCCTGTTTGCCGACTACCATTCCCTTAAGGCCGGCGATATCGTTGTCGGTCGCGTTCGTCTCCACGCCGGTGAAGAATCCCTGCTCCTTGACCTGGTCAGCCGGGGTATCCATCTGATTCCGTCCGCGCTTTCTCAATTATGCAGCCGTTCCAAGACATTGCAGGCCAGATTGCTGGCTGAATTCATGGGGCCGGGGACCGCTGTTGCCTATGATCAGCACGATATGCTGCACCTTGTCAGCACATTTGCCGAGGCAACTTCTGTAATCTGCAAGCTTGACCGGGCCAATGGCGGCATTGGCATTCTTCGTTTTTCCTCCATTGAAGAGGTCTATACCCAGGCGGTCCTGGGGAACCTGCGCTTCCCTTTTGTTGTGCAGCCCTATTACCCGGATTGCAGGGATGTTCGGGTGGTTGTACTGGGAGATAAGGTGGAGGCCTATGAGCGGCATAACCCCAATAATTTTCGGCATAATCTCCATTTCGGAGGTATAAGCAGGCCCTGGAAGCTATCGGAGAGACAGATGGAGATTTGTCGCCGGATTATGGCCCGGGCGGATTTTCCCTACGCCCATATTGATCTGCTGATTTCTCCGGCAGGAAAGGTCTGGTTGACCGAGATCAATCTGCGTGGTGGATTGCAAGGGGCTGTTTTGACCCAGCAGGATTATCTGCTCCAGGTGGAAAAGGTGCATCAACAGCTTGTGGCGGAACTGACAGGTGGCCAGAATGATTGAATGATGGCGTCGTAAAAACTTCGATCTACTGCGTCGTGTGTCCTGTGGCGATTCTGAACATACTACATGTATAGTTAAGACCCGCCACAGAACACCACTCCTCGGAGTCTCCGCTACGCTCCGCTTACCTGTATATCTGTGTTTTTACTTAGCCATTTTTAAGCATTGTCTGGACTTTTTACGGGTTCATCATTGAATGGCAATAAATGAAAAAGGGAAGTCGAGACAAAAAAAAGGAAGGTTGCCTGGGCAACCTTCCTTTTTTACAAAGTGAGGTGTAGCGGTTTTTTATACACAGCCGGTTGGTTTCGGCAGACCAGCCATTTTACAGGCACCTTTACCAGGTCCTGAGGGAAACAGTTCATAAATGCGTTTCAGGGGAAAACCGGTTGTCTTGGAGAGAATACGCACCATGGGAGCAATACCGTTTTTCTTGTAGTATTCCTGCAGGGCATCGATAACCTTCTGATGCTCATCGGTGATTTCGCTGATTCCTTCAACGCCCTTTACGTAATCAACCCAGTTCTCATCCCAATCCTCAGCGCCGTTGAGTAGGAATCCGTCTTCATCAACCTCGTAACTCTTGCCATTGTGCTCAATTGTTGCCATCTTGTTCCTCCTTGGACAGATTATATGGATGTAAAAAAATTTTCTGAGTAAAAAACATGAATTTCTTACTCTAACTGATACCTTTTGTCAAGTATGCCAAGGTTTTTTTTTCCAGGATCAAATGGCCGCATTTCCCCATATTGTGCGCCTAATTACATCCTCTCCAGCTAAATTCATTTGCTTTGGCAGGACCTGGCCAGCAGGATATTTCCCTATCCAGCAACAGCTCCACCAGGTAAATTTTTACCGGCTCCGAGCGGGTAATACCAGGCCCGGATTCTACAACATCGGTTAAGAGTTCAGGATGGGGAACTTTGTCCGGCAAGTTTGTACAGTTGCATGCTGTTTTTATAACCTGTTGTGGTTGCAACGATAAAATCTGATCTGGCCATGCTGATTTTTCGGGTTTTCCCGCCCCCTGACCACCGGGAATTGAAATTGTCTGGACTGTAGTCGTATCAGTTGGTTTTTACAAAATGTTTTTAAAAGGAGCAGTCACGGTTCAGGTAAACTATCACTCCCTCAGGCCCGAAAAGCGGCACCCGCAATATGTTGGAGTGTTCCCTGCGAGATACCCAAAGTGCATTTTTCACTGGTAACTTACTTGAAAATTGAACATAATGCATTTTCCGTGCGCGCCGCGTTTGGCGCCGTTTTATTGTTTCTCCATGGAGTTTGTCTATTATGTTGAGATTTTTACGAAACAGGGCCCAGTCAACGTTGATTCAGGGCTTGGTTCTTTTGATTGCGGTGGTCTTTGTCTTCTGGGGCGTGGGCAGCAGCATGAGAGGAAATCGCAACTCCATTGCCGTGGTTAATGGCAAGGAGATTTCCATTCAGGCGTATCAGCGGGCCTATGATCAGGCTGTGGAGAAATATCGCCGTCAGTTTAACGGCCAGGTGCCCCCGGGATTTTTTGATACAATTAACCTGAAAGACCGGGTCGTCGCCCAACTGATCCAGGAGGAGTTGCTGCGGCAGGGAGCAGCTGCCATGGGACTGAAGGTCAGTAAGGAAGCCATACAGCAGCAGATTGAAAAAATGGCAGCCTTTCAGAAGGATGGACATTTTGACCTTGATCGCTATAAAAAAATTCTTGCCCGTAACCGGTTGACCCCAACCTCCTTTGAAAGCAGCCTGTTCAATGATGTCCTGACAAAACGCGTTGTCCGGGCAGTCGGTTCGTTTGCAGTATTGCCTGAAAGTGAATTGGCCACGTGGATCGCTTTTGCCGCTGAAGAGATCAAGCTTGCTGTCAGGGAGATCAAAAGCGCTGATTTTGAGAATAAGGTGGAGATTAAGGAGGCAGAACTTGCCGCCTGGTATGAAAAACATAAACAGGCCTATACCACAGAGCCGAAAATACGGGTGCAGTATCTGTTCTTTGATGCCGACAAGGCCATGAAGCAGGTGCAGGTCAGTGATGATGAGCTGAAAGCCCGATATGAGAAGGAAAAGGATGGTTATCGTATTCCCGAACAACGCCATGCCCGTCATATTCTAATTAAGGTAGATCCGCGGGCGGACGAAAAGACGGTTGCCGCCAGGAAAAAGGAGGCCGAAAAGATTCTGGCCCTGGCCAGGGCAGGCAAGGATTTCGCGGCCCTTGCCAAAAAGTATTCAGAGGGGCCGACCGCCCAAAACGGCGGTGATCTTGGTTTTTTCCCTCGCGGCAGAATGGTCAAGCCCTTTGACGATGCGGTTTTTTCACTCCATCCCGGGGAAATCAGCGGCTTGGTACGTTCCTCCTTTGGCTTTCATATCATTAAACTGGAGGAGATTCGTCCGGCGGTGACCCGTTCGTTTGCCGAGGTCAGAGACGAACTGGCCAAAAAGGTGAAAAGGGAAGAGGCCAAAGCCCTGGCCTTTAAAGAGGCCTCCGCCGCCTATGAGGGTATCATGCGGGCCGGCAGTCTGGAGAAATATGGAAAGCAGAAGGGGGTACAGGTTATCAGGACGGATTTATTCTCCCGTTCCAACCTGCCCGGCGGTGTTGTCTCCGATCCCGCCTTTGTCAAGGAAGCCTTTGCCCTGGGCAAGGGAGAGCTCAGCTCTCTGGTTGAGGTCGGAAAAGGATATGCGATTATCTTTGTCGACGATGTGAAACCCCCGGTTGTGCCACCCCTGGCCGATGTGCGCAAGCGGGTTGTCAGTGATTACCGGAAGGAAAAGGCAGTTGCTTTTGCTCAAAAAGAGGCGGATAAACTGCTTGCCCAAGCCAAAAAAGAGGGGAAACTTGCAGGCAAGGATATTCGCCGGACGGATTTTATCAAACGAAGCATGCCCCGGGCGGCAAAGGTGCCAGCCGCCATTGTTGCCGACGCCTTTTCCCTGTCTCCGAAGGTCAGGTTTCCCGAGCATCCGCTCAAAGTGGGCGATAATTATTATATTTACCAGATTGTGGCGCGCCGGCAGGACAGCAAGGGTGTGGATGCGCAAACAAGGGAACAGCTCCGCAAACAGTTGCTTGCCGACCTGCAGTCTCGCCTGCTTATGGATTGGCTTGCCGACCTGCAGAAAAAAGCGGAGATCTGGACCAATAATGCAATTCTCAAGGAATAGATAATACTCATGGCCCGGTCCTCGGTTTTTCATATGAGCAGGCCCCTTGCAGTGCAGGGGGCCTTTTTGCTGCCCTGAATATAATGGTTACCGACTCGGAACAGACTGACTTGTTCTATAATTCCTGTTTTTGTCCGTCGTTGCTTTTGGGATAAACCATTATGGCCGAACCATATCGGCCGCTTATAACTAATAATGAAAATCTGCAGGTTACGTTTAAGGAGGGTTGTACCCGCAACCCAAGCCTGTAGGAGCGGGTTCAGGTGCAAAATTTTCATGATTATCCTGGTAAAGCAATGGGTTAACAGGCGAATAAATTCGCCCAATCCGTCCATGCAGCAACACGCATAATCCTATTTTCGGATAAATTTCTATGAATGTATCCGCAGAGCTGAAACAGGTTCTTGGTGAACTGGAACCGTTTGACCATTACCTGCTTCAGTGTATTTCCATCATCTATGAACCGGTTTCGGTGGCATTTTTAACCAAATGTATTGGCCTTGCCGGGCATTATCAGGTCAGTCGTGTGGAGATAAAGGAGTCCATTGAACATCTGCGCCAGGCAGACCTCCTGAACCTGCATAATCAGTGTCCGCCCGAGTTGTCCGAATTCCTGCTCCGGCAGAGCGAGCAGGAGGGCTGGTTTGCCGATTTTGCCGCCCTAATCGAAAAAGAGGCGCCTGTTTCCTATATGTACGGGAAATGGACAACCCGATGCTGGCGGGCCATGCGCCAGTTTCGTATCGGCGTATATACTGGTGACTTTGATAAAATCGACGAAAGTGGTCAATTTCTTGCCAACCACTGTGGCAGCCATCTGGAGATGGAACCACCGGCTGTGCAAATCGTCACCAATCCCTTTGATGCCCACTGGTTTGGCGGCTTGCCTGGCTCGATGCAGTTTTTTCTCCTCGATCAGGTTTTCCGGTATTCCATGGAGCGCCTTGTTCCCTTTCCCGAGGTCCTCAATTATCTTGAAGACGACTCCGCTCTGACAATATCCGCCATCGAGCAGGTCCCATTTCATCGCATGCTGGCCGGATATTACCTGCTCCAGGGCCGGTTTGACGCATTACAGAACCTGATAGACAGGCATGGCGATTCTTTTCCTGGCTCGGGATTTTCCGGAACCCTGTCTTTCCTGCTCGGCGATGATGAGGCAGGACTTGCCTTTTTTGAAAAAGACCTTGCACATCTTAATCAGTACGCTGGGAAGGAGGGGACCTTTTTTTTCGGTCTGACCGGCATATTTTGTCTGCTTGCCTTGCTCTCGCGGGGCCAGGAGGACGACCTGCGTGCGGTCATCGGGGCCACCACCCTTGTCCTTGCCTCCTGCAATGGGTGCCCCGAAGAGCTGCCCTTTCGTTTCCTCGATGCCTATGCCCGCTCCGTCGAGGATGATTTACCCGATATGCTTGCCCTTTCCGAACAGTTAAAGGCAGAGGAGCGCAGCCTTTCCACGCTTGTTTCCATCCTCTGTCTGCACTGGATTGGGGTGGAGATTCCTTCGGAACTGCAGAATGCCCTGCATGCGCTCTATATTCAGTCCAGGGAGAACGGTTTTCTCTGGCTTGCAATGGAGGCGTCGGAACTGCTGGCCACAATCGATCCCCAACAGGAGGAGAAAAGGGCCTGGGCCGAGAAAATGCGGGCGGAGCTTGGCTGCAGGACGATTGTCCATATTGTCTCACCAGATGAATCATGGAAACAGAGCCTGCAGGAGCTGATCAAGGTTACCCGGGCGGCCAGGGGCCAGGAACAGACCACCAGGCTTTCCTGGTTCGTCCGCTTTGCCGATAATTCGCTGGCCCTCACGCCCAAGGAGCAGAAGAGAAAGGGTTCCGGCCAGTGGAGCAAGGGACGGGCCATTGGCCTGAACAGGCTGGCCGAGATGGATGCGTTTCCCTACCTTTCCGATCAGGACAGGGAGATCTGTGCCGCCCTTGAACCGGTTGTCGAGGGAAGCGGCAAGATAAGCGGCTACAGATTTAACATGGAAAAGGCCCTGCCTGCGATTATCGGTCATCCCCATGTCTTTCTTGAACATTCACCGCAAACTCCGGTGGAACTCGTTGCCGGAGAGCCCGAACTGGTGGTTGAGTCCCATGGGGAGACCCTGTTTATTCATTTTGTCCGGGACATCGGCGAGGGAGAAGTCGTGGTCTGGCAGGAGACGCCGACCAGGTTTCGCATTGTCCGCATCACCGATGAACATAGGCGAGTCGCCGAGATAACCGGCCGGGAGGGGTTGCGGGTCCCGGTGGAGGCCAGCGGTCAGGTCCTGGATGCCATCGGCAATATTGCCTCGTTCATGACGGTGCACTCCTCCATCGATGTGGGCGGAGAGGGCCAGGATATTACCGTGGTCACTGCAGATGCGACCCCGCATATTCATATCATTCCCTATGGCAGCGGCTTTCGCCTGGAGATGTTTGTCCAGCCCTTTTCCCATGCCGGTCCCTACCTGAAGCCGGGTATCGGCGAGACCAATATCATGGCTGAGGTCAAGGGACGGCGTCTGCAGACAAAGCGGAACCTGCTGCTTGAAGAGGAAAAGGCGCGCGAGGTCGAAGAGAGCTGCCCCATGCTGGATCTGGCCATTGACCTTGAACAGGAGAATGAGCGGGAATGGCATCTGCTGGATCCTGAAGAGTGTCTGCAGGCCCTGTTGGAGATTGAAGAGATCCGTGACCGGGTCGTACTCGAGTGGCCGGAGGGCGAAAAGATCGCTGTGCGCAGGCAGACCGGCGTCAACCAGCTCAATCTCAATATCCGTACCAGCCAGCAGGACTGGTTTTCCTTAAGCGGCCACCTGCAGGTCGATCAGGATGAAGTCATTGAGCTGAAATCCCTGCTTGAGCAGGTAAAAAAATCGCGCAGCCGGTTCATCCCCATGGGGGACGGTCAGTTTCTCGCCCTGACCCAGGAGTTTCGCAATCGTCTCGAAGAACTCATCCTCTTTGGCGAGGAGGAGCGGGCGGAAAATGAAATCTATGTCCATCCCCTTGCGGCCCCGGCCCTGGAAGAGTTGACCCGCCAGGCAAAAACGACCGTGGACGATGGTTGGCGCAAGCGTCTGCAGGCAATTAACGAGGCCCAGGATTTTGTGCCCGAGGTGCCCTCGACCCTGCAGGCGGAATTGCGTGATTACCAGGTTGAGGGGTTTGTCTGGATGGTCCGGCTGGCCCGGCTCGGTATCGGCGCCTGTCTTGCCGATGATATGGGACTGGGAAAAACCCTGCAGTCGCTGGCTGTTATCCTCTACTTTGCCGGCAAGGGCCCGACCCTGGTCGTTGCCCCCACCTCTGTGTGCATGAACTGGGAACAGGAGGTGAATCGTTTTGCCCCGACCCTGAAGCTGCACATGCTTGGCGGGCCTGATCGGGAAGAGATGATACGAGGGCTGGGCAAGTATGACCTGCTGGTCACCAGTTATACCCTGCTGCAGCAGGAGGTGGAGCTGCTTGAACAGGTGGATTGGCAATGCATAGCCCTGGATGAGGCCCAGGCCATTAAAAATGCGGCCACCAAGCGGTCCAAGGCGGCAAAGCGGCTCAGGGCACGGTTCAAACTCATCACCACCGGCACTCCGATAGAAAATCATCTCGGGGAGTTGTGGAACCTTTTTTCCTTTATCAATCCCGGTCTTTTGGGGACCTATAAGCGATTCAATGCCAGGTTCGGTATTCCCATAGAAAAACACCATGATCAGGTTGCCCGCCGCAAGCTGAAAAAACTCATTCGGCCCTTTATGCTGCGCCGCATCAAATCCCAGGTTCTCGAGGAGTTGCCGCCCCGTACGGAAATTACCCTGCGGGTGGAGATGAGTCCGGAAGAGATCGCCTTTTACGAGGCCTTACGACAGCAGGCCATGGAAAATATCGAGGGGAACGCGGAAAAAACCGGACGCCACCTGCGCATCCTGGCGGAAATCATGCGTCTTCGCCGCGCCTGTTGTAATCCACGCCTTATCTCCGAGGATATAAAAATACCATCGACCAAGCTGCGGGTCTTTGCCGAGGTTGTGGAAGAACTCATTGCCAGTCGGCATAAGGCCCTGGTCTTCAGCCAGTTTACCGGCCATCTGGCGCTTATCCGCGAGCTCCTTGATGAAAAGGGCATCAGTTATAAGTATTTAGACGGCACCACTCCCGCCCGGGAGCGGCAGCGGCAGGTGGAGAGCTTCCAGGCCGGTGACGGGGACCTCTTTCTTATCAGCCTGAAGGCCGGCGGCCTGGGCTTGAACCTGACGGCGGCCGATTATGTTATCCATATGGATCCCTGGTGGAATCCGGCCGTTGAGGATCAGGCGGCCGACCGGGCCCATCGTATCGGCCAGAAACGACCGGTCACGGTCTATCGGTTGATAACATCCAATACCATCGAGGAAAAGATCGTCCGCCTGCATCAGGAAAAACGGGATCTTGCCAACTCCCTGCTCGAGGGCTCCGATGTCGGGGCCAGGATCAGCGCCGAGGAACTGCTTGAGCTTATTCGGGGCGCCTGATTGTTGCCGCCGGTTGGGAAGGATGTTCTGTTTCCTGCATCAGCCGTTGCAACTGCTTCCAGGAATGAATGTCCTGCTGGAGGATGTGACGGCTGTAACTGCACAGCGCCCTCAGGGCCTGATATGCGTTGGCCGTTGACATGTGCAGCCGGGTCAGCCTGGAGAGGGGGAGCTGTTGACCGCTGGCAAGAAATTTCAGGGTCTGGCGTGTCAGGTGCAGGGATGATCCCCGGCTCTGTCTGCGGCAGCGGAGGCAGAGGAGGGATCCGTTGGCCGGATAGAGGGCAAAGGCCGGTTGTTGATCAATGGCCGCGCCACAGACGGCGCAGCCGGTCAACTGCGGCTGATAGCCGCAGGCTGCCAGCAGGCGCAGGAGAAAAAAAACGGCAATCACTCCCTGGTTTTTCCGTTCGGCCAGCCCTGCCAGCGCCCAGGACAGGAGAGAGAAAACAGCGGGATCGCCATCCTGATCACCGCTGAAGCGGCGGACAAGTTCGCTGATAAAGGTGGCAGTCACATAGCCTGGATAATGCCGGCGTAGAAAGAGATGGGCATTGACCAGTTCCGCCTCGCTCAGAAAGAAGAGGGAGCCTTTTTTGGGCGGCCGGCAGGTGACGACAAGGGAGGTAAATGGTTCCAGTTTATTGACAAAACGTTTTTTGCTGCGTTTGGCCCCCTTGGCGATGGTGGTTATTTTGCCAAGATCCCGGCAGTAGAGGGTGACAATTTTATCGGCTTCGGCATGGGCGGTCACCTGAAGGACAATGGCAGGGGATTGCCGGTTGGTCATTGATGATCAAAAATGTCGTCGGGCAGGAGGAGCGATGGCGGTCTGCCATTTTCCGATGTCGGGAAGGACAACGGGGCGTCATTGAGGGACAGGGTTGCGGATTTTGGCGTATCAAAGGTAATTTTGAGCTGTTCTTTTGCCTGCCAGTGTGCAGCCCTGCCGCTGGTATATCTTTTCTTGACCGGTTTTTCGCCGTCAATCGACACCGTTACTGTGCAATCCCTGATGAAATGGGCCGTCAGCCGGTAGGGATAGGATGCCTGGTCCCGGCTTGCGGACAGGTCGTTTTCCCCCGTTGTTCCCAACGACCCGCTTCCTGTGGCGGTTGTCTCCTCCCGCCCCTCTGCCCCGGTATCCACCGATCTGTTTTCTTTCGCCACCACCGGCTGCTGTTGTCCATCATCGCCCGCAAACATTTTTTGGATGGAGACCTGCATGTTGCTGGTCTGTTTTGACAGAAAGGAAAAGGGGTTCCAGGATGTGTAGAGGCAAAAGCCGGTAAAGGAGAGGACGATGGCGGCAAAAAGCAGCAGGGCAATGGTTGCCGATGAAATATGGGAGGGTTCGGCAAGTGTTTTCGGGGCCAGGGTTGAGGGCGGGATTGTTTTCATGGCCAGGTTCTGCGGCCTGGAGCCGGTGGAATGTTTTTTCCGTTCGGCAAGAAGTTCAGCCGCCACCTTGGAGCCGTTGACGCCAAGATAATTACCATACAGGGTCACCAGGCCGCGGACAAAGGTGTCTGCGGGCAGCTGGTCAAAGGAGGACTGCTCGATGGCCCGGATATTTTTTACGGAAATTTTGGTCGCCTCAGAGACCTCTTCGACACTTAACTCTTTTTCCAGCCGCAGCTTTTGCAGGTAACGCCCTGGAGACTCTTCCATGTTTTGTTCCGGAGAAGGATCCTTCTTACTCATGCCGGGACCTCAAAAGAATTTCGCCGTTGTTTATCGTACATTGCCTGCTAGTTGTCCTGTAAAATCCTGATGTAGGACTGTGCCCGCAGTTCTTTGATCCAGTTTTTGTAGAGTTTCTGCATCTCCTCTCGGTAAAGTATTTCGCGGATTTCATCCTTAACCGATTCATAGGGTACCTTGGTGATGATCTGGCCCTCCTGGCTGGACAGCAGCTTGAAAATCTGGTAGCCCGACGGCGTTTCCACGATTTTGCTGACCTGGCCGGGCTTGAGGGAGGTTACGGCCTTGCGCATGGAATCAGCCATCTCCTCTGCATGAAATACGCCGATGTCGCCACCATCGGATGCCGAGGGCAAATCTGAATACTCTTGCGCCAGTTTTTTAAAATCCTTGCCCGCGACAGCGAGACTATGGATCCGCTGCGCCTTTTTAAGGGCCGCCTCTTTTGCCTTTTTCAAGGCCGCTCCTGTTTTAGTTCTATCCCAGCTGCACCCTATCTGCAGGATATAATAACCACCCTCGCCGACCTGCTCTGTGTAGTGCATGTCATAGTAATCAATAATTTTTTCCTCAGGAATTATCACCTTGGAGCGGACCGCGATATTTACCAGCTTGGCGCTGAGAATCTGGTCTTTCAGGTCTTCCTTGTACTGTTTCTCGTTAAGACCCATGGCACCAAGCTGCTTGCGGAACTGGCGCATGGTTGTGTGATTTCGATTGAGAATTCGTTGCAGGGCCTTGTCGACTTCCTCATCGGAGACCGTGATTTTGTATCTGTCGGCCTCCTGCAGGAGGAGTTTTTTGTCGATGAGTTTTTCAATGATCGTTTTCCTGGCCTTTTGCAGCGCCTCACTCAGCCTGCCGGGAGGCGTCTGTTCAGCTATCCGGGTAAACAGGGGTTTGCCGGCTTCATTGACCTCGGAGAGGGTGATGACATCGTCGTTGACGACCGCCACGCAGCTGTCAACGACTTCGGCGCGCAAAGGAGCCGCAGTGGCGATAAAAACAAGGGCCAGAACAGAGAATAGAAAAAAAATATATAAATGTTTCATTATTGAGATCGTTGTCTTTGGGTTGGAATATTTCTTAGTATCTTGAGAAAGAATAACCTGATCCAACCACTTTATCTACACAGAAGAGGGGAAAGTGGCAAATTATTTCCTGATTGTTGACCGGGGCTCAAGCTAATTGAATAATTTTCAAAACAAAACTCTGGCTCAAGAAAATTCGGCCCGGACCTGCTCGTTAATGTCCATTGCTGGTGATTGTTGGCGCTCCAGGCATGTTCATTTACCTTTCGTTATTGGTTTACCTTTTGCACCAACGTGGTTTACAGGGATTCAGCGGTCAATGTCCCATCGAAATCCCGATAAGATTTTTCATATGCTGGCCTGGTTGTCAAGCTGGGATCGTTTTTTGCATAGTTATTGTGTGTGAGGGATAATTCATTATAATTTAGGGTGAAGACGATGATTTCAGGACGATATGCCGCACTTTCCGGTTTGCAGGTATATGGGATGTGCTTGCAGAATAATGCAAATAATGTCGCCAATATGAATACATCCGGTTTCAAAAAGGGCCGGGTCCTTCTCCGTGAAGAAAAGCCGCAGGGCGTTGATGCCCATGCTGAAAAAATCGAAACGCCGGGCCCGCAGACAATGGAGGAAACCGGGCAGGGCGAACAGATGGTTGAGCAGTCCAACGTCGACCTTGCCGAAGAACTCCCTGAAATGACAATGAATCAGCATGCTTTGCTGGCAAATATTCGTTCCCTGCAGGCGATAGATGAAATGGACAACAGTGTTCTTGACCTCAAGGCCTGATTGTGTGGGTACAGTATTCTGTCCTTGAGTTTCATTTTTGAAATTCAATCCAAAATATGCGGGTATTTTCGTTCCTGCCTCAGGGCCCTGATCCCTTCCCTGTTGACAGAACGATGCGTCTCGGTTTAACTGCACCATCATAATCACTGCGATTTTCCGGAAAGCAATACTGATGGCATCGTAAAAACTTCGATCTACCGCGTCGTGTGTTCTGGGGCGATTTGTAGGCATACTGCATGGATAGTCAAGATCAGCCGCAGAACCCTGCTCTTTGTATTTCTGTGTTTTTACTTAACCATCTTTAAGCACTGACTGGATTTTTTGCGAGTCCATCAATACGGTTTTTCTTATTGTACAGGAGCTTTTATGTATTTTACCTTGCGGTCATACACAATTATACTGGCGTCCATCGGGATATTGTTTTTTTCCGGCTTTTCATCAGCGTCGGCGGCTGTCACCATGCCGCAGTTTTCCCTGCCGTCAGTGACCGATGGCAAGGTTGTTCATAGCGCCGATTTTAAGGGCCAGGTCATCCTGGTGACCTTTTTTGCCACCTGGTGCCCGCCCTGTCGTCAGGAAATCCCCAATCTCATTGCATTGTATAATGAATATAAATCCAGGGGATTTACCGTTATCGGCCTTTCCGTTGACGAGGGCGGGCCATCAATAGTTGCCAAACTCGTCCGGCAGGAGAAAATTACCTATCCTGTCTTGATGGCCGATCGCGCCACAGCCCGTTCCTTTGGGGGAATTGCCGGAATACCCACATCTTTTCTGGTCAACCGGAAAGGGCATGTGGTAAAAAAATATCCTGGTTTTGTCCCCCATTCCCTGCTCGTCCGGGATCTTGAGGCCGTGTTGTAACAACTTTACGGTCTGGCAGGCGGTCCTGACAGCCATCCGGAGTTTTTTTATTGACAACCTCTTAGTAATTCTTATATGTTGTATAAAATTTAATCATGAACAAATGATTTGAGAATGAGCAGGTTCAATTATTCAATTCTTACTTAAGGAGAATGTTATGAAAAAGATGCTCACTGTTGTTATGATTGTCGCCTTTGCCTTCAGCGCTGGCAGCGCATTGGCTGGCAAGGTAAAATGCACGGTTGACAAGGTTGACGGTAACACGGTCACAATGACCTGTAAAAAAGCTAATAAACTGAAAGCCGGCGAGAAGGTGACTGTCAAGGCCGCCAAGAAAAAAGCCGTCGAAGGTTGCTGATATAGATTTTTTGTTGTTGAAAATGTTACAGACGGGTTGATGCTTTGTCATCAACCCGTTTTTTTTTGATTTTTTTATCCTTATTTTTTTATTATGGATCCCCGGAACCTGCCCGCTCCCCAGAAGAAACTGTACGAGGCGATTGCCCGGCAGTACAAGGTTGCCTTTGAGCCGTTGACAATAGGTGATATTCGGCTCTATCTGTTAAAAATCACTGATCTTGAACAGATTCTCGGTGGCAAAGACCCGTTAAAAGATGTTTCCGATTTTCCCTTCTGGATACGTCTCTGGGAGGCGGCCATTGTCTTGTCCGAGTTTGTCGGCTCCCGAAATTTCGCCCCCGGCACCAGGGTGCTGGAGCTGGGGGCCGGTCTTGGCGCCCCCGGCCTGGTGGCTGCGGCCCGGGGATGTGCGGTCACCTTGAGTGATTATGAAGAGTTGATTCTTGATTTTGAACGGGTGAGTGCAGCAGCCAGCGGCCTTAAAGTTGACTGTATGCTCCTTGACTGGCTGTCTCCCCCCGCCATGGAGCAGTATGACGTTATTCTTGGTGCGGAAATTCTGTTTCGGGATGAATTTTTTGCGCCCCTGCTCTCCCTTGTTGACAAGGCCCTGCGACCCGGTGGCTCCGTTTATCTGGCCCATGATCTCCGTCGCAGGAGCCTGGCTCCGTTTTTGAAAATGGCGGAAGAAAAGTATGTTATCTCGGCCCAGAAGAAGAAGTTGAAAAGTCTTGAAGAGGACAAGGAAGTGCTGTTGACCAGACTGGTTGCCCGTTGATGAATGTTGTTGGTAACTCTCTCCGGCGAAATCCCTTGTCCTGCATTCCTGCGCAGGGTGGCGCTCGGCTTATCGTATCTGGGATAATATCAGAAGGCATGCATCAAAATCGATTCAGAAATGTATCTACCTGATATAAAGAACCAAACAGGGACAAAAGAATCAGGTTTTACAATAATTGAGTTGATGATAGTGATCGCCATCATTTTGCTGGTAGCGACACCAATTGCCAGGTATTTTTACAGAGACGAAATTAAAAGTTATGAGAGACAATTCTTCGATTTATTGGGAATTGGGGACACAGGGCAATTTATCATATTATTTGTCCTGGCCAGCATGATTATTTACGTTAGTTTCCGGCGTGACTTTATTGAGGATAAAAGAAAAAACAGGCCTGTTGTCGGAAAATCAGTCAGGATGTTTGTCATATTCCTTTTGTTATTCGTTATCGTAACCCTGTTTGTGGGGATGGTTTAACTCGCTGAAATAATAAAAGATAGATAAACGTATGCTGTTGGAAACCACAGCCGTCTCTTCGAAAACAGGTAGTTTCCCGCTTTTTCGTCAACGGATCGACGTTCTGGGAGCTTATTACAATTTTTTGTTCCTAGCCCAATGCTGTACCAGAATAATCTCCAGTTGTTTCATGAAGTTTCATGTCCATTCTGTGGACAAAAAATTATGAAACAGAGTAATTATTTCATTACCAGTCGGTCTGCAGTGCTAGCTGGATTAAGTAAATGCGATGTACCCTGTTTTTTTTGATATTCGCGCAAAACGGTGCCTGGTGGTGGGTGGCGGCATGGTGGCCGAGCGTAAGGTCCGGGGATTGCTGCGGGAAGGTGCGGATGTTGTTATTGTAAGTCCCGAGGTGACGGCTGGCATTGGTCGTCTTGCCGAACAGGGAGAATGTTGCTGGCTTGAAAAAAAATATGGGGCCGGAGATCTGGACGGCGCCTTTCTTGTTTTTGCCGCCACCGGTTCCGCGGCGGTGCAGGAACAGGTTGCAGCCGATGCCGAAACCTTGGGCTTGCCCGTTAATGTGGCCGATCAGCCCGAACGTTGCACCTTTCATGTTCCCGCGGTCCTGCGGCGGGGCGATCTGACCCTGGCGGTTTCAACCGCGGGCAAGAGCCCGGCCCTTGCCGCCATGGTGCGCCAGAGGCTTGCGGATCAATATGGAGATGAATATGGTCAGCTTCTTTCCCTGATGGGGAGACTGCGGCCGCTGGTCATTAAGACCGCAGCAACCAGTGAGGAGCGAAAAGCCCTGTTTCAAAAAATTCTCCAAGGGGATATGGTGTATTGGATCCGCAGTAACCAATGGGGTAAAGTGCAAAAGCGTCTGCGCATGATTTTGGGCCCGCAAGTTGATGATATTCCCAACCTGGAACAGGCTTCCACCGATACCTCTGGAACATGAACGAGGTGGTAAGAGGTAATCCAGTAAATAAAGGACAGCGGCAGCCGCAAGCAGGCGAAACAGGGAGCAGACAGTGGATGAACAGGTTCCCACCCCACATTTTTTCACAATTTCTGCCCGGAAAATCGCATGAGCTACCTGCTTTTTCAAGTGAGTTTTGTGGCCTATATCCTGGCCATGACGGTCTATCTGGTTTTTTTCTTTACCCAGAAGAAATATGTGCGCGCTCTGGCAAGAAAGCTGTTCTTTGGAGCAGCCCTGCTGCACACTGCCAATATCATTGCCCGGCTGGTTGAGGCGGGCCACACGCCGATTACCAGTGTCCATGAGGTAATTTCCTTTTTTGCCTGGTCCATTGCCTGGTGCTATCTTTCCTTTCGCTGGCGTTACACGGTGAAAAATTTCGGCACCTTTTCTTCCATACTGGTTGTCCTGCTGATGCTGGTTTCCGCCCTGGCGCCCCATGCCATCCTGCCCCTAAGCCAGACCCAGCATTCCTGGCTCTTTCCCGTTCACGCATCCCTTGCCATCATTGCCGATGCCTTTCTTGCCCTGGCCTGTATCGGCGGTCTGATGTACCTGCTGCAGGAGAGGGAGCTCAAACAGAAACGGTTTGGTTTTTTTTATTCCCGTCTTCCCTCGCTGGAATCCCTTGACAAGCTCAATCAGCACTGCCTGAGCATCGGTTTTACCCTGATGACCCTTGGTATGTTCACCGGCTATATATGGGCCCGGCGGATATGGGGGGGAAGAAACTGGCACTGGGACCCGAAAATCGTCTGGGCCATGATCACCTGGTTTCTCTATGCCGCTCTCATGCACCAGCGCTTTACCATGGGCTGGCGGGGGCGTCGGGCCGCCGTTGTCACCATCGTCGCCTTTATGGCCGTACTGTTGACGCTGGTCTTTTTGTTTAAAGGAGTGCATGGTCATGGCGCGTGATACCATTGTCCTGCTCGGGGTCAATCACAAGACCACACCCCTTGCCGTGCGGGAGAAACTGGCCCTGGCCGGCGGATATGAGCAACCGCTGGCCGCCTTGCGTCGGCTTGACTGTCTGGATGAATGTTTTCTCCTCTCAACCTGCAACCGGGTCGAGGTCCTCTTTACCTGCAAGGAACCGGACCTGGCCCGTCGTCAGGTCCTGGACACGCTCTTTGCCGGCAGTGTCAGCCGGGAAGAGGTTGCCGGCTGCATTTATCAGTACCAGGACAGGGAGGCGGTCCGGCATCTCTTTCTCGTTGCCTCAAGCCTTGATTCGATGATCGTCGGCGAATCGCAGATTCTCGGCCAGCTCAAGGAGGCCTACCGTTTTGCCGCGGAAAAAAAGACCAGTGGCATGGTGCTCAACAAGCTGCTGCATAAATCGTTTTCCGTGGCCAAAAGGGTGCGGACCGAGACCCGGATCGGGGCTAGCGCTGTTTCCATTTCTTATGCAGCCGTTGAGCTGGGGAAAAAGATTTTCGGCGATTTGAAAGGGAAAAGGGTCCTGCTGGTCGGGGCCGGGGAGATGGCAGAGCTGGCCGCCGAGCATTTTGTCGGCCAGGGGGTGGCCGAGGTGATTGTGGCCAACCGGACCTTTGAGCGGGCAGTGAAGCTTGCCGGTTGTTACCATGGCCGGGCCATTGGCCTTGAAGAACTGGTTGAACAGTTGCAGCATGTTGATATCATTGTCAGCTCCACCGGCGCCCCTGACCTGATCCTGACCCGAAAGGATGTTGCGCCGGTCATGCGGAAGCGGCGTTATCAACCCTTGTTTTTTATCGATATCGCCGTGCCTCGCGACCTTGACCCGGCTATCAACGAGATTGACAATGTCTACCTCTATGATATTGATGATCTGAATAATGTCGTGGAGATGAACAAGTCAGAGCGGGATCGGGAGGCCGTCAAGGCAACCCGCATCGTTGAAGAGGAGACGCTCAAGTTTTGCGGCTGGCTGGAGAACATGGAGGTGACGCCGACCATTGTTGCCATACGGGCAATGGCTGATCAGATTTGCCGGGACGAGCTTGACCGCACCCTGGGACGTCTCGGTTCCCTGACGGAAAAGGAGAAAAAATCACTGGAAAAAATGGCGGCCTCGATCTGCTCAAAAATGCTTTATCATCCCATTCGCTATCTGAAGACAGACCATCCTTGCATTGATCAGCAGAAAAGGGTGGAAATGGTTCGGGCCCTGTTCAACCTTGACCGGGATGGAGGGGAAGGACCGTGACCGGGCAGACACGGGCCCAGATTCTGGAGGATGAGCTGCTCATCGTGCGCCATTCCGGAGAGATCCCCGAGATTGCCCTTAATGCCACCATCCATTATCTGCAGGAAGATCCGGAAGGGCCGGGGCTGACCCTCACCGAAGTTGAATTGCGCTGCCTGCAGGATGCGGCCCTGAAACGGTGCCGGGAGATAGTTCTGCGAGATCTTGATCCGGGAAACCGGGACCTGTCCCTGTACCGCGGGATCAGGCGGACGATCTATAACTGGCAGCGCATGCAGGCATTTTTGGGCCGGATCGGGAGCCGGCAGGACGACTTTCGAGATGTTGTCCGCAAGGCCCTGCTTGCATTTCTCCATCGGGAAGCCGCTGACGTGGGCACGGGCAAACGCAGCTCCTGCATCAACTGTTCTGCAGGGGAACTGGCCGGGTTTGCCCGTCAACTTGGCTGCGATCTGCACGATTTGCCCCCGGGCTGGCAGCAGCTTTGCCCGGCAGGGGAAGACCAGGAATAAAATTCGTTGCAGGGGTATGGATATGCGGATAGGGATCATCGGTACCGGCAAACACGGGAGCCGGTATGCGCGTCATATCATCAATGACGTTACCGGGCTTGAGCTTGCGGCCATAAGCAGGCGAACGCCCGCGGGCCGCGAGCAGGCTGGAGAGTGGAACTGCCGGTTTTATGAGGACTGGCGTAACCTTGTCACCGATGACCGGGTTGAGGCGGTCATCTCTGTTGTGCCGCCGGCCCTGAACCTGGATATAGCCCGCGCCTGCACCGAGGCCGCCAAACCCTTGCTTCTGGAAAAACCCCTTGCCGCCACCCTTGCCGATGCCCGGGCAATTGTCGCCCTTGCTGAGCGCCAGGAGCTTACGCTCACCGTGGGCCAGACCCTGCGCTATAATCCGGTCATCAGGTGTTTTCGCCGCCATCTTTCCGAGCTTGGCCCTCTGTATACGGTATCGGTCAACCAGCGCATCGAGCCTTCCACCCTATCCTGGCATGAGGATCCTGCCCTGGCCGGGGCCGGAGTCAGTTACCATACCGCTGTCCATGTCTTTGATGCTTTGCGTTTTATCACCGGTCTTGAGATTGTTCGTGTCATGGCCGTGACAACTAGCCGCCATAACCGGGTGCTGGAGGACAGCCTGCTGGCCCTGATAGAAATGGAACAGGGTGTCCAGGGTGTGGTGGACTGTTCCAAGATCGGTCAGGCCCGCTCCGGCAGATTTGATTTTGTCTGCAAACATGGGCAACTGACCGGAGACCAGATTTACACAACCTGTGAAAAGATCCATCATACCAGTCGCACAGACCTGGAACCGGGACCGGCCATAGGGACCATTGTGCCGCTCCTGGCCGATTGGCGTGATTACCTGGCCGGGCTCAGACCCAATCCGGTAACCGGTTCTGATGGGCTGCGGGCGGTTGCGGTCTGTGATGCCTGCCTTGGTTCCGCCAGGGAGGGTGTCTGGAAAAATGTCGAAACCCTTACATGATACGAATACTGCTCAATGGAAAGAGAAGGAGAGAAAATGATCTTTCTCCCGGCCGAAGCGCCGACCGGGAGAAAGGGGGTGACGGGAAAATCAGTGTTTGAACGAACGCTGACCGGTAAACATCATGGCAACCTGTGGATCCGCCTCGTTGCAGGCCTCGATGGAGGCATAATCACGCATGGAGCCGCCGGCCTGGAGGATGGCTGATATTCCTTCCCGGATGGCCACGTCGGCGGCGTCTCTGAACGGAAAAAAGGCATCGGAAATCATAACCGAACCCGGTAGTCCGGCCTTGTCCTCTTTCACCTTGGCGTCAATGGCCTCCTTGTCGGCCGCATCCCGCTTGCCCTGTTCCACTTCCAGGGCCAGGTCGGCATAGGGAATACCGAATTGATCAAAGCAGGTGATATCGGCATATTTTATATAGGCCTTGTGGATGGCGATTTCCGCCACGCCCACCCGGTCCTGCTCGCCGGTGCCGATACCGGTGGTGCAGCCGTCCTTGACATAGAGCACCGAGTTGGAAGTGACACCATGTTCCACCGCCCAGCCAAAGATCATATCATCCAGTTCCCGCTGGGTCGGCTGCCGTTCACAGGAGTATTCTTTTCCCTTCCAGGTGGCTGTTGCCGGTTTCAGGTCCGCCGGGGAGCGAATGGAGTTGACGGCTGATTGCTGGACAATAATACCGCCGTCAATGAGTGATTTGAAGTCGACAAAACGGAATTTTTCAAAATCGGCCAGCCGGTTGATGCCGTCCATGCGGATGACCCGCAGGTTTTTCGCCTTGGAGAGTATTTCCAGGGTGCCCTCTTCAAAATCAGGGGCACAGACAACTTCAAGATAGTTTTTGCTCATGAGTTCGGCGGTGTCCCTGTCCACCGGCCTGCTCATGACGACGGCCCCGCCAAAGGCGGCAATCCGGTCGGTACGGTTGGCCCTGTTGTAGGCATCTGCCAGGGTATCACTGACAGCGGCGCCGCAGGGATTGTTGTGCTTGAGGATGACGGCGGCCGGTTTGTCGACCAGGTATTTTATGATATTGAGGCCGTTATCAACATCGGTAAGATTGATTTTACCGGGATGTTTTCCCACCTGCAGCATATCATCGACCGTGATACCGGAAACCAGTGAGTTGCCTGGATCGATAAACTTGCAGTCACCCAGGACCAGGTTGCCGTTGACCAGCTCATAGAGGGCGGCCTCCTGATCGGGATTTTCACCGTAACGCAGGCCGCGCTTCTCCACGGTGCCGTCTCCGGTGGCAATGGCCCAGGTTCGCTTACGGTACACCAGGGTCTGATCACCAAAGGAGATGGTCATTTCCATGGGAAAAGAATCACCGAGAATTGTTGTGTACATCTTTTTAATGTCGCTCATAAATCTGCTCCGTTGGTAGAGTTGTTCAGGCCATTTCTCTTCCTTGCCTTGTTACGACGCCATCACGGCCGGTAACGGTGTCGATCAGTGCATTTGAAATTCCCTGTCCCAATCCTTACAGACCGGATCAAGGCCCTTGTTGACGATAACCTGGCAGACCTCATCTATGGTTCGATGATCGCCGACCGAGAACTGTTCACCTTCATGATTGTCCGATGAATAGCCTCCCGGATCCGTACAGGAACCGGCTGAATACCGGGTGGGCGCCAGGCCCAGCATGCCGTCCCGGAACCTGGCCTCCTCGCGGGTGGAGAGGATCAGACCCACGTCCGGATCAAAGATGCGCAGGGCAAACATGAGCTGGCTCAGATTCTTTTCCGAGACCTGAACCAGCGGTTCAAATGCTCCGGCAGCGGGCCTGAGCCGGGGAAAACTGACGGTAAAGTTTGTCTGCCAGAACTGTTTTCTCAGCCAGGAGAGATGGGTGCCCAGGGCCAGTCCTTCGGCACGCCAGTCGGCCAGGCCGAGCAGGGAACCAATCCCGATCTCCCGCATCCCGGCGGCAGCGGCCCGGGCCGGGGTGGCAAGGCGATAATCGTAATCCATTTTTTTCCCGGCCAAGTGTACCTGGTCATAAATGGTGCGGTCATAGGTTTCCTGATAAACGGCGACCGCGGTAACCCCGGCCCGGAAGAGCCGGGCGTACTCGTGCTCTTCCATGGGCTGCACTTCAATGGAAAGGGCGGCAAATTGATCTCTCAGGCAGAGGACAACCTCTTCGAGATAATCCACCCCGGCCTTGGCCGGCGCTTCCCCGGTGACCAGGAGAACATGGTCGAATCCCCGTTTTTTAAGGATATCCGCCTCCTGCCTGGCCTCGTCAATGGTCAACTTTCTTCTCGGAATCCTGTTATCGGCGGCGAATCCGCAATAGGCACAGCGGTTGATGCAAAAATTGGACAGGTAAAGGGGGGCAAAGATCTGGGTGGTCTTGCCGAAACGCAGGGCCGTCAACTCGCGGGACCGGGCAGCCATCATGGGCAGGAATTCTTCCGCCGCCGGCGAAAGCAGGGCAGCCAGGTCGTCGAGTGTACACGTTTTGCCGCCGAGTGCGGTTTCAACCTCTGCCCTGGTGGTTGCGCGGATCTTTCTTGAGAGCGCGGAAAAATCCCCTATTGAAAAAGATGATTGCATGGGTCTTATTCTTCGATGAAGTCCAGGGGCTCACCGATCTGTCCCCTCTGCGGAGAGGATGCCCGGGCCGAGGATGATCGTGTGCCCAGCCTGGCCTCAAAGGCGGTGCGGCCGCCCTGTACGGCCTGCTTAAAGGCTGTGGCCATGCGGACGGGATCACCGGCCACGGCAATGGCCGTATTGACCAGCACCGCATCGGCGCCCATCTCCATGGCCCGGGCCGCGTGGGAAGGCGCACCGATGCCGGCGTCAACCACCACCGGTACCCGTGCCTGTTCAATGATGATGGCTATCTGCAGGGCGGTCTGGATTCCCATGTTGGTGCCGATGGGAGCGCCCAGGGGCATGACGGCGGCCGCTCCCGCGTCTTGCAGCCGCAGGGCAAGGATGGGATCAGCGTTCATATAGGGCAGAACGATGAAGTCCTCCTTGACAAGCTGCTCGGTGGCCTTCAGGGTATCCACCGGATCAGGGAGCAGGGTACGGGGGTCCGGGGTCACTTCCAGTTTCAGCCAGCGGGTGCCGGCAGCGGCCCGGGCCAGGCGGGCCAGGCGGATCGCTTCTTCGGCATTTCTGGCGCCCGAGGTATTGGGAAGAAACCGCACCTTTTCCCGGTCCAGGTGGGTCATGATGTCATCATCCGGATTTTCCAGGTCAACGCGCCTGAGCGCCACGGTCACCATCTCTGATTCAGAGGCGGTAATGGCGCGCTCCATGACAGCGGCCGAGGAAAATTTTCCGGTACCGACAAAGAGACGTGAGGTGAAATCCGTTTCGGCTATGGTCAGCATTTGTTCACCCTCCTCCAACAAAACGAATCAGTTCCACCTGGTCGCCTTGGGCAAGCTTGAGGGTTGCATACTGATCACGATCGATTATTTGTTTATTGATTTCAGCAACAACGGAATCCGTGGGCAGGGTTAAATCTTCCAGCAACCGGGCAAGGGTTGTGCCGGGTGGTACTTCCTGTGGTTGTCCGTTGCACACTATCTGCAGTTTTTTCATGGACAGGCGGTATGGTTGGAACGGCTTGACCGCTTCATTATAAAAGAGAAATGAACTGTTTTTTCCATAAAAATTTTTTCCCTGGCAAGGGGAATCAATCATAATCGGAACATGGAGGGTTGCCAATACTGAAAACAGAAAATACTGAAAACAGATGGCGTCGTAAAAACTTCGATCTACTGCGTCGTGTGTCCTGTGACGATTCTCGACATACTACATGTATAGTCAAGACCCGTCACAGAACACTACTCCTCGGAGTCTCCGCTACGCTCCGCTTACCTGTATATCTGTGTTTTTACTTAGCCATCTTTAAGCATTGTACGGACTTTTTACGAGTTCATCAAAACAGAAAGTGCTGAAAATGGCAGGGCGCGCCGGTGGAAGTGTTACTCGTCCTCGTTCAGACCAAGAATCAAACGCACGACCTGGTTGGCCTGGTGGTGGGCGGCAACGCCGACCCTTGGCGCAAAGAGACCGGAGCTGTCCCGTGCATCCGAGGCGCCGTCACCAACGAGAAATACCCTGTCCGTTATTTTCCGGCAGGCTATGGTGTTGGCGTCGCCATATCCGGCCACCCCGGAGGCGCCGATATAGCCGGTTTCCGGCAGGTGCTGCAAGGCGGTCCGCAGGGCCTGTGCCTTCATTGCCGGATCATCGAAACATTCCACCAGCACATCGACATCCCCAAACAGTTTGGGAATATTTTTTTCGGTGAGCTTGATATCCAGGGCCGTAATACTAACAAATGGATTGACCCGAACCAGTGTTTTTTTCAGGGCAACGGTTTTTTTTATACCGATCTGGTCGATGAAAAAGTGCTGGCGGTGAATATTACTGAGCACCACCACGTCATGGTCGGCAAGAATCAGCCTGCCGATACCGATTTTGGCAAGACTGAGCGCTACCGCCGATCCCAGGCCGCCGATCCCCATGATGCCGACAGTGGCCTCTCTGAACCGGCGTTGTACTTCCCGGCCGTGTCTGGCCTCAAGGGTATGTTGCATATCAAGGGCCGAGGGAATTTCACCGATTTTTATCAAGGAGCAGATGTCGCCGTCCTGGAGCAAGGAGTCCCTGGAGGCGGACGCGCCGTTGAGTACCAGTATATCGGCGCCCGGTTTCAGCCGGTCGGCAAGCTCTCCCAACCGCATTCCCTCTGTAAACGGGTAATCACGCTCATTGACTTTCAGCATGGCTTCAGCCCACCTTGTAGGTCAGGGGAGGGATGTGTTCTTCCGCCTCCACCGTACAGTTATGCAAAACACTGTGCGCCCCGATGACGGCATGGTCACCCAGTGTGCATTTCTGCAGGACCACCCCTGTTTCCAGCCGGGTGTTGCGGCCGATGGTTGAGTTGCCGGTCACCTGGACACCTGCATAGATGATGGTGTCTCGGTTGATATTGGTTGCCGGGTCTAGGAGAATGGTTTCCGGCGAGTACATGGTCACCCCGTTCAGCATGACGGTACGGTTATGACGCATTTGCAGCTCCGCATGGGCCTGGGCCAGTTCAATCCTGGAATTGACGCCAAGGACATCAATGGCATGGGGGTGGAAAAATTTATGGACCGCATGTCCCTGCCTGCCGGCAATTTCTATAATATCGGTCAAGTATACCTCTCCCTGGCTGTTGTCAGTGCCCACCTGCTGCAGGGCGGCAAAGAGAAATGACCGTTCAACAAGATAGATGCCGGTATTGATCTCCCGTATCTGCCGCTGCTCGTCGGTGGCGTCTTTCTGCTCGACAATGCTGCTGATATTGCCTTCCTGATCACAGATAACGCGGCCGTATCCGAAGGGATCATCAAGTACGGTGGTCATGAGGGTGACGGTTGCGCCGCTCTTCTGGTGTTCATCGAGCATTTCTCGCAGGGTTTCGGAGCGGATAAGCGGGGTGTCACCGCAGAGGATCATGACCTGGCGGCTCTCTTCACAGGCCTTTTTGGTGCAGAGTACGGCATGGCCGGTGCCGAGCTGTTCCTGCTGGATAACGGGCAGATGGGCATACTGATCAATGGCGGCAAGGACCCTTTCCCTCTGATGACCGGCAATAACGGCAATCCGTTCAATATCGGCCCCGATAACCGCATCAAGGACATGGTGGAGCATGGGCTTGAAAAAGACCTCGTGCAGGACCTTGGCGCGGTCCGATTTCATGCGGGTTCCTTTGCCGGCGGCAAGGACAACGGCGATGGTCTGGTTGTGCATAATATTTTCCTGTCTGACTGTTTCTATAAGGTGAGCTTTGCCCACAACCCAAGTAAGGCGCTAATCTCTGTAATTTTCAGCCATCTGGCCTATTTCTGCGGCAAGTCGCTGCCGCAGTTTTTTCGGACGGAGTATTTCCGCCCGGGCGCCGAATTGCAACACCTTCATGATCAGTTCCCGGTCATCGGCAATGGGCAGGGTAAGGCGGATCCCGTTTTTTTCCTTTTCGATTTCCTGTTGCTCGTGCCATATCTGATGGCGGACGATCTCGGCCGCGGTGCCGGTGAATCGGATGGTGGCCCTGGAGGTGGCCGGCCCCTTGAAGATGCCGAAACTTGCCTGCAGCCAGTCATCGATGTCGGCCTGATGATGTTTGGTTACCGGTACCTGGAGCTGGCGGGCATCCTGCATGCGGGCCAGGTGGAACATGCGGCGGTCGTTTTTGGTCAGGCACCAGGCCAGCAGATACCAGCGGCCCTGGTAATTGACCAGTTTCAGGGGCTCGACCTTGCGCCTGCTTATGCAGCCGGTTCCGGCGCGATAGGTCAACTGCAGCTGCTGTTGTTCCCTGAGAGCGTCCAGCACAGTGGCAAATATCCCACTGTTGATCAGTTCCTTTTCCACCCATTCACAGTAGATCAGATCAGCCATGTTGCGCTGGCCCGGAAAAAGGGCTTCCCTCAGATGCTGTTTGATTCCGGCAAGTTCGGGAAGTTCGCTTAGGCCTGTTTCTTCGGCCATGTTGCCGAGAAGACCGAGAATCATGGTCATGGCCGGGCTGTTTTCAAAGGGAAGGCGAAAATCATCCCTGGTGTAATAAAAACCGTTTTTTTTTGTATCAAACTGGAGCGGCGCCAGCAACCGCTCGCGCAGGTAGGCAATATCCCGATGGGCAGTGGCCTGTGAAATTTCAAATTCACTGATCAGGTGGCTGGTGTTTGGGTAGCGACCGGCGCGGATTCGGCCATGGAAAAAATAGATACGTTCAAGGAGTGACATTTGCTGGCACTGGTTTGTTTTGTAGGGATAGTTCGGTGCGTTGTCTCACCATGCTCTGGGATGAGAAAAGGAAAAAAAATAAAAAAACGACAGGACTGTCACTATATGACAGGTCACCTCTGGTAGAGTCAAGGAAAATAATGAGAAGGGACAGGTTGCCCTGCTGAAAATATGGGATTTTCATGTTTGCCAGAGGAGGTTGTTATGCAGTACAAGATGATAGTACGACGGACAATGTTCGGGTTTTCACTGCGGAAAAACGGAAAATTAAAACTTTGTTCCGTCAGTTTTTTACGTGATAGTATTATGAAAAAGAAAGGAAACCGGCTTTTTGTCAGCAGTGATGGCCGCCGGGAGTGTTTTATCAGCGGCAAAACGCCTGTTGCCCGGCTTACCAGGGAGCAGTTTTGTTTTGCCATCCTGGCGGCCCGTTTTTTCGGCTGTCTGCCCGATCAGAAAAATCTTCCCATCTGGTTGTGGGCCGGGAGTGCAGAGCCTGGCAAGGGTTTTGATAATTCAGTGCCTGATTTTCGGCAGGGAAGGGAAGAGGTTTGCTATTCATAAAACGGTTGTCCGTAAAGATCCGGGCAGTCTTCCGTCCGGATCTTTACGGTTCAGATGTAATATATCGGTATTGCGTTTGCGGTCGTTTACCTGCGCAGGCCTTGCACGGTGTTGCCCGCTTGTGTTGGCCTGGTGGATTTGCTCAGTAAATCAGCTGTTTCGGCCAGCCGGATGAATTCCGCCCGGTATCCCTCGTCATCGGTGCCTTTTGCCTTCTTTGCCAGGGTGAGCACCTGGGAATAATCGAAATTGTCCAGAAATTGTGAATGTTCGAGAATCATGCCGAAGGCGGCGACAGCAGCGGCGAAACGGAAGTCATCACTTGTTCGGGCAAGCGATGTTGACCTGTCCTTGACGATTTTGCTCATGAGAACGGATTTGGTCTTGTCGAGAGGTTTGTACCGCAGTTTGATGGTCATGATTTCGTTTTGATATTTTGTCTGTGTTGTTTTGGTTATATTTTGGTATTTCAGGGGATCAACCGATGGCACATCATTGCTTCCAGCTGGAATCACTTCATACAGGGCGGTGACCGTGTGGCCAACCCCAATTTCTCCGGCATCTTTGCTGTCGTTATTGAAATCCTCATCGGCCAGGGCCCTGTTTTCGTAACCAACGAGCCGGTAAGCGGCAACCTTAGCCGGGTTAAATTCTATCTGCAACTTAACGTCCCTGGCCAGGGTAAACATGGTACCGCTCATCTCCTTGACCATGACCTTCTTGGCCTCCAGCAGGTTGTCGATATAAGCGTAATTGCCGTTTCCCTTGTCCGCCAGAATTTCCATGGTGTCGTCGTGATAATTGCCCATGCCAAATCCGAGAACGGTGAGATAGATGCCGGATTTTCTTTTTTCTTCGATGAGTCGTTGCAACTCACCCCTGCTGGTAATGCCGACGTTGAAGTCTCCGTCCGAGGCCAGGATGATTCGGTTATTGCCCCCCGGCATATAGACCTGTTGGGCCAGCTTGTAGGCGGTGATTATACCGCTGGATGCGTGGGTGGAACCGCCTGCGCCCAGGGCATCGATGGCGGCCATGATTTTTTTCTGGTTATTGCCGGCAGTGGGAGGTAAGACGACCCTGTCCATGCCCGCATAGACGACCATGCTGACCCGGTCATCCTTGTCCAGCTGTCGAACAAGCATTTTCATGGCCTTTTTGAACAGCGGCAGCTTGTTGGCCGCGGTCATGGAGCCAGAGACATCTATCAGAAAGACCAGGTTGGAGGGCGGGAGCTTGTCCTTTGCGATATTTTTGGCCTTTATACCGATACGAACAAGTTTATGGCCCTTTTTCCATGGGCATGGTCCAACCTCGCTGGTGATGGAAACCGGATCCTTGCCGACTGGTTCTGGATAGGAATAATGAAAATAATTGACCATCTCCTCGATCCGGACTGCCCCGGCAGGCGGCAGGGTGCCCTGGTTGATAAATCGTCTGATATTACTGTACGATGCGGTATCCACATCAATGGAAAAGGTGGAAAGGGGATCATTGCTGGTGGCAATAAATCCGTTTTCCGTCATTGCATTGTAGGATTCCCTGTTCCAGGCCGGCGGTCTCCACATGCCTTCTTCCGGGACAATCATTGTTCGACTCAATATGGGGTGATATGCACCCGGCATGCTTTTTACCTGCATTTTTGCCACCTTGCCTTGCCGGATTTTTCCTGCCGGCAGCGCTGTCTTGTCGGCAACGGATCTGTTTTCCATGTGAACAGGGACCTTGACCGACCCGGTTTCGCCTGGATTGTTTTTTGTTGATTGTTCGCCGGAAGTTGAGCAACCGGCAAGGATGAAAATACAAACCGAGATGATACATAGTTGACGACCTGTCATGGTAATCCTCCTTGAGATTTATCATTTGATCTGGAGCTTCATGCCCGGCCCCCAGGGCAGCACATCAT
>WFZC01000277.1 GCA_015489765.1 Desulfobulbaceae bacterium | reverse complement strand
TCAAAAAACGGTCGCCCCCACAAAACCGCCAGCCAGTAGTTGAACAGCGCTCCCAAAAGACTGCCGCCTGTTGCCGCCAGGATAACCAGGGTCAGGGACATCTCGCCCCGGGCCGCGAGATACCCTGCCGGCGGCACCACAACCTCACTGGGAAAGGGGAAAAAGGAAGATTCAAGAAACATCATGATGATGATCCCCGGGTAGCCCCAGTGTCCGACCGTCTGAACGATCCAGGTGGTGATTGTATGCAGAATTTCCATGAATAGAATATCCTTTGTCAGCCGGTGATGATTATGGCAAGGCCGATAAGCAGACAATAGCCGGCAAAGACATAAAGGGAATGTCTGCTTAGATAGGCGATCAACCAGCGAATGGCCGCATAGCCGGAAACCAGGGCCGCCAGAAAACCCGACGCCAGGGGCAGCAGAAAATGGTCCGCCGCCGGCATAGCAAAGAGGTCTTTACAGGCCAGCACTCCGGCGCCAAACAGCACCGGAACCGACATCAGGAAAGAAAAACGGGCCGCTGCAGAGCGGTCGAGATTTCTCGTCATCCCACCGGCAATGGTGGCGCCGGAACGGGAGACTCCGGGCAGCAGGGCAAGGACCTGGGAACAGCCGATCCACAGGGCATCACGCCAGTTGATCTGGCCGGTGGATCGGTTGCGTTTGCCGACAAGTTCAGCCGCGACAAGGAGAGACGCGGTAACAAGGAGAAAAAATCCGGTGGCCCGGGCGCTGGCAAAGGCGGACTCGACCAGATCTTTTGCCAGCAGACCGACAACCACAGCCGGAATGGTGGCAACAATCAGATACCAGCCCATGCGCGCCTCTTCAGTGGCCAAGGGTTTCCGCATCCACAACCCCTTGACAAAGGCCGCGGCTATCTCCATAAGATCATACCGGAAATACATAATAACGGCAAACAGGGTACCCCACTGCACCAGGACATCAAAAATAAATGCCTGGGCCGGATCAAATCGCCAGCCCAGAACATGGGGAACAAGCACCAGGTGACCGGAACTGGACACAGGGATAAATTCTGTCAATCCCTGGACAATCCCAAGTATAACGGCCTGGAATACACTCATTTACCTCATCCCCCTGTTGTATACATCATCGTTAATCTCATGTCCGAATCCGATTGCAAAAAATGGTTAAAGAGACGCGGACAGAACACCATACAAGAGTTGGTCGTGATATGCCATTTTTTTCCTGTTCACGACCTGGAAGCCGGAAGAAGGGGGGTATCTGGAAATTATTTAATTTTGCAGGAACCCTGAAGCAAATAACTTGTCATCTGCTCTACCGACAGGGGACGGCTGAAAAAATATCCCTGGATTTCATCACAGTTCTGCCGCTGAAGGATGGACAACTGCTCCCGGCGCTCCACACCCTCGGCGATGACTCCCAGGCCCAGTCCATGCGCCATGGTGATAATTGCCAGAGTAATCGCCTCATCACTTGGATTATCGGTTATGTCATGGACAAAACTCTGGTCGATTTTCAGCTGGTCCACCGGGAAGTGTTTCAGGTAGCTCAGCGACGAATAGCCGGTCCCGAAATCATCTATGGACACCCGAACCCCCAGGTCCTTTAATTTTTTAATCAACCGGGTCGACTGGTCCAAATCGTCCATGATCAGGCTCTCGGTGATTTCTAGCTCAAGGAAAGCGGGATCAAGCGCCGTTTCCCGCAAGGTCCGGCGCACAATATCAACGATATTACCATATAGGAACTGTTTGGACGACAGGTTGACCGCCACCCGGACCGGTTCCAGGCCCATATCCTGCCAGCTTCGTATCTGGCGGCAAACCGTGCGCAGGGCCCACTCACCCATGGGTAGAATCAGACCGCAATCCTCGGCAACGGGGATAAACTTTGCTGGCGAGATCGGACCGAATTCACTGTTTTGCCAGCGCAGCAGGGATTCGGCGCCAACAAGACTTCCGTCAACGGCCCGGACCTGGGGCTGATAATAAATCTCCAGTTCTTCTGCCTCCAGGGCGGCCCGAAGACGCTGTTCAATATCCAGCCGTTCCCGGATCCTGTCGTTCATTGACCTGGAAAAAAACCGATACAGGCCGCGCCCGCATTCCTTGGCCCGATACATGGCCGTGTCTGCATTTTTCAACAGCTCATCACCATCTTCTCCATCACCTGGATACATGCAGATACCGATGGTGCAGGAGATATACACATCCTGGCCCTGCACGGAAAAGGGCGGTCCCAGCTCGGCAAGCAGTCCATCGGCAAAACGGGCCGCCGCATCAGGCCCACCTATTCGATCGACCACGATCACATATTTATCCGATCCAAGATGGGCCAGGATGTCATCATCGCCGCAATGGGTCTGCAATCGCTCTCCCACCCTTTTCAACAACTGGTCAGCACCGTAATGACCTATCTGATCATTCACCTTTTTGAACTGATCAAGATCTATGTAAAAAACAGCTGCGGCCATGTCCGTATCAGTCCGCTTTATCATCTTGGCAAGATGCTCATGGAGCAGGGTGCGATTCGGCAGACCGGTAAGCATATCATGGGTGGCCTGATAGGCCATCTGCTGCATCATCTTATGTGTCTCGGTCACATCGGTAATGCCGAGGACCACCCCCTGCGCCTTGCCGGAGGCGGTATGAAGCAATCCGGCGGAGGTCCGCACCACATGCTCCCTGTTCTCCCTGTTGACGAGTACCCCGTTTTCCTGCAGGGTGACACTTCCCGTATCCCGAAGGCAACGGGCAACAATATCGGCCAGCCTGTCGTCTGTACTTTCACTGACAGCGGGAAAGATCTCGTCCAGAGGCCTCCCCCTGGCCTCGGAGAGAGAATAGCCGGTCAAATTGGCGGCAACAGGGTTCAAATAGTCCACCCTGCCGGCGCTATCGGTTGCAATAACCCCATCACCAATGGAGTGAAGGATCACCTGGGCCCGTTCTTTTTCCTTAAATAACTGAACGATGGTCTCTTCGAGGCGGCGCCATATCCAAAGCGGATAACTGAGGGCCAGCACGATCAGCAGTGCGGTCGGTGGAAACCACAGGTGAAATTTATGCAGAAGGAAAAGGGACGCAGACAGGGTGAGAAAAAAAAGAAGAACAACAAAAAAAAGACTCTGCCTCGGCGTGAGCAGCGAATAGAGCAGCATGGGAACAAGGGCCAGGACAGCGACAAGAGCCAGGCGCCATTGCATGGATACCGGAACAATGAGAGTATTGTTCAACAAGCCGCTCAACAGATTGGCATTATACTCGATTCCGGGCATGGGAATCGATTTCCCGGAAACCGGGGTTGGCAAATTGTCACCAAGGCCAAGGGCGGTAACGCCAACCAGAACCAACTTGCCGGCAACCGCTTCCGCCGGATAATCGGCCTGCATAAAATCGGAAAAAGAGATTGCGGGAAAATGCCCGGGCGGACCGGTAAAGGAGACATAGACCGGGCTGTCTCCATACCTCTGCCTGATCTCCTTGGCAGTTTCCCGGTCCCTGCCGCCGGTTGCCTTTGTGGAGGATGCTGTCTTTTCCGTCGACAACTGCAACATTGCCAGCACAAGGGCCGGATACTGTTTTCCGCCTCCGGTTGATTCCAGTAATGTCCTGCGCACAATTCCATCCGGATCCAGTTGGGCATCGACATGGCCGAGACCGGCCGCCGCCCTGGTCAACTCAGGCAGGGGCAAGGTCAGTTGCAGGGCTCCCCCGCCAACCATTTTTTCATGGAAAACCGGCAAAATAACCCGACCGCTCCGGGCAAGGGCTGCAGCCAGGATGCGATCATCTTCAGGATCATTGCGGTTGGCCTCGGAAAAGATAACGTCATAGCCAATGGCCTCAGCGCCACCCCGGCTGAGTTTGTCAATCAATTGCGCGTGGATACGCCGGGACCAGGGCCAGCGGCCATACTCCCGCAGGCTGAGTTCATCAATGGCAATGATCAGGACATCATCGGAGGGCTTTTGGTAATAGACGGTTGAAAACAGATCATACAGGGTCAGGTCCCAACGCTTGAGGCCATCGGACAGGGTGAGGGCTATACCGAGTACCAAAAGCAGTACAGTGAGCAGAAAGCGTTCGCGTTTATGGGAGGAGGAAACTGTTTCCATGAAAAATCAGGAGGTTTTGCACGCCGTCTCAGAGGTAATATTGATATTTTTTTTTTGCGACTGAAATAATAATTATTTTTTATATGAATCGTTTTTACAG
>WFZC01000276.1 GCA_015489765.1 Desulfobulbaceae bacterium | reverse complement strand
TGATCATCAAGAAATGTGCCGAGTCGAACCTCCAGCGCCCGCGCTATTTTCACCAGGGGTCCCAGAGAGGGAAAGACATCATCCTCAACAACCGAAGTAAGGAAATCCTGCGTCAGTCCGGTTTCCTGTGCAAGCTTATCAATGTCTATATCCTTTTTCTCCATATACGTACGTATTCGCTGCCCTACCTTTTCAGATTTCATAATTCTCCCAAAGTGTTACGGTTCAATGTAAAAAAATTAGCCACAGAGGGCGGGCCCTTGAAACAATCCTCTCCCAATTGGGTTTATTGCGATTTTTTTCCATGAAATGGCATGCATTTTCAAAAACCGCCTCCATTACCACACATTGTGTTCGCAGGATGACCCGATCTGTCATCGGATAACTATTTTTTTCCACGCCCTGCCTCAATCAATCAAGGGTGCCTCAAACAAATCGTCTATATACAATATGGACAACGCTCCGACAAGTCTCCCGTTAGCCTGGCCGGATACGGCTTGCAGAGGTGTTGTGTAAATTGAAAGGTGGCCTGAACAAAAAAGAAGCGGCACACGCGCTTTGACCTGTACCGCTTCGTAATAAACCACTCTTTTATAGAACTCTCACCCTCAGTCTACGGGCATAATCCAGTTGAACGGGTCCTCCGCCTTGCCGTACTGAATGGCGGTCAGATCATTGAAAAACCGAGCTGCCAGCGGCCCGACCCCGCCATCCCCAATGGTAATTTCCCTGCCGTCGAATTTAATATTGCCGACCGGAGAAATAACAGCGGCGGTGCCGGAACCGAAGACCTCCTTCAGGGAGCCGTCCGCATGCGCTGCATAGACTTCATCAATGGAAATTTTCCGTTCAACAACCTTGATACCCCATGACCGGGCAAGCTGAATCACCGAATCCCTGGTCACGCCGGACAAAATACTGCCGTTGAGTTCAGGGGTAATCAGTTCATCGCCGATCACGAAGAAGATGTTCATGGAACCCACCTCTTCGACATACTTGAGATCAACCCCGTCAAGCCACATCACCTGGGTATAGCCATCCTCGTTGGCAAGCTTGGTTGCATAGAGGCTTGCCGCATAATTACCGGCTGTTTTTGCCTCGCCCACGCCCCCACGCACGGCCCGGACATACTTGGAAGTGACCCAGATCTTCACCGGATCAAAACCTTCCGGATAATAGGCACCGACCGGGGACAGGATAATGAAAAAACGATACGTAAACGACGGACGCAGGCCGATATAGGGGTCCGTGGCAATGATCGTCGGCCTAATATACAGGGAGGTGCCGTCGGCTTTTGGTACCCAGCCCTTTTCAAGTTTCAGTAATTCCAACATCGCCTCAAGGACAAAATCCTCATCCAACGGCGGCATACAGAGCCGCTCACCCGACCTGTTCATACGTTTAATATTGTCCCTGGGCCTGAAGAGCTGCACCCCGCCGGAATCGGTGTGATAGGCCTTCAACCCTTCAAAAATAGCCTGCCCATAGTGAAGCACCATGGACGAGGGGTACATTTCCATGGGGCCGTACGGCTCAATCCGGGGATCATGCCATCCTTTTTCAGGGGCATAATCCATAACAAACATGTGATCGGTGAAGTAGGTCCCAAACCCAAGAGATGAGTCGTCCGGATGTTCTTTTAACGTGTCGGCTTTTTTAATTGTAATTTCCACATTATCCTCGGCAGTTGATGATTATCGGGCTGTAACGGCACCTTGGAAAAATGCCGCTTCTTTACAGGGTCTTTGAAAAAAACACAGCATTTCATCTGTGAATTTATTAGTAAGTGATGGGCTCCTCACACGCCTGCACCGCTGACAATGCATCAACATATAAACTTTTCGCTGTCGGCATCAAGGAAAAAATAGGAGACTATTGCCTGAATTTGGGGAACAAATAATTTTCCATGGAAGGATCCGGGACCAGGGCGGGGCGGAAAGACCGATAAAAAATCCGGCTCGGACATGCATGCAGCCGAAAGAATCGGTTGAAATCCCGCTAATCTGTTGTTATTGCTGGACGGCAGTGAAACTGCTTTCATGGAAAAAGATGAATCTATCACATCGGTGAACAATGAAAAAAGACATACTTGAGATACGATGGCACGGCCGTGGAGGCCAGGGGGCGATCACGGCGGCCAAGATCGTTGCAAACGCAGCCTTTGCCTCGGGATATAAAGGCGCGGTCATGACACCCACATTCGGCACGGAACGACGAGGCGCCGCTGTTTTCACCTCGCTGAAAATTTCCAAGGAAAAAATTTATGACCTCTCACCCATTACCACACCGGATATGATTATCGTCCTGGACCACACCTTGCTTGAGGAAGTAGATGTGGCCGCCGGCCTGAAAGACGACGGCCTTGTTGTCCTTAACGGTGCAAAATCCCCTGAAGAGTATGACTTCAAGGGCCGCAAGGTGGCCGTCTGTGACGTGACCCGTTATGGGGTACAGGCGGGCCTGCCGCCGGGGATCGTTAATTCGGGAATAATCGGCGCTTTTTCCAAGGCAACCGGCCTGGTAGAAATTGATGTTCTTCTGGAGGCCATACAAAAAGAATTCAATGGCAAACGTCCCGAGCTGAATGCAAAAGCGGCACAACTTGCCTATGACAACACCGCTGTTGGAGGAAGCAAATGACAACCGAAAATTTTGAAGAAATTATATCCAGGGGGACTCCCGGTCCCGGTGACGGCGGCAGAACCGGTTCCTGGCGCGTGTTACGCCCGGAAATAGACCTCAAGGTCTGCATTCCGGCCAAAACAAATAAAATGGCCTGTTTTACCTGTTGGCTCTACTGCCCGGACTGTGCGGTTTCCAAAACCATACCGCCGGTCATTGATTATAACTACTGCAAGGGCTGTGGTATCTGTGCCGAAGAATGCCCGGCCGGAGCCATCACCATGGTGGATGAGGCAACGCCGATGAAGGAGGAGAAATAACCAATGCATATCATTGATTCCGGAAACGTTGCCGCCGCCACAGGGGTAAAACTGTCGCGGGCTCAGGTCATCGCGGCATATCCGATTACACCCCAGACCCCGCTGACGGAAAAACTCTCCGAGTTTGTTGAGTCCGAAGAACTGGACGCACAGTATATCCCGGTGGAGAGTGAACACAGCGCCATGGCTGTCTGTATAGCCGCCTCGACCGCCGGCACCAGGGCCTTTACCGCCACCAGCGCCAACGGCCTGCTCTACATGAATGAGCAACTCCACTGGGCGGTAGGTGCGAGACTTCCCATTGTCATGTGTGTTGCCAACAGGGGCATAGGCGCCCCCTGGACGGTCTGGAACGACCAGCAGGATACCATTGCCCAGAGAGATGTCGGCTGGATCCAGATCTATGCCAATGATCACCAGCAGATCATAGATTCCGTCATCAAGGCATTCCGCCTGGCCCAGACCGTTTCCATTCCGGTCATGGTCTGTTATGACGGCTACCTGCTCTCCCACACCTACATGCCCTTTGACCTGCCGGACCAGGAAAAGGTGGATGAATTTCTGCCACCGTTCAAGGCCGCGAATTTTCTCGATCCGGAAAATCCCGGCAACTTCAATCCTGTTACCCTGCCCGATGTGCGGCCGGACCAGAGCGGAACGACACGGCCCGGCTATATTGAAATAAGGCATCGGCTGCAGATGGACTTGCGGGCCTCTCTTGAGGTGTACAAAGAGATTGATGCCGACTACAAAAAAGATTTTGGCCGGGGCGGCCATCCCTTTGTCGAGGAATACAAATGCGATGATGCGGACTTTGTTGCGGTCTGCATCGGGTCTTTGTCCTATCACCTGCGGGATGTCATTGATGCCATGCGGGAAGATGGTATCCCGGTCGGCGTCATGGGGGTTCAGTTGTACCGGCCGTTTCCCGACCAGGCCATCGTCCAGGCGCTGGCAGGCAAGAAACATGTGATTGTCTTTGAGAAGGCGCTCAGTTACGGCAACCAGGGCGCTTTGTACGCTGACATTAAATCGGCCCTGTATAACGCCGCCGACCGGCCCACCATCCAGAATTTTATTTTAGGCCTTGGCGGTCGGGAGATAAAAACAGAACAACTTCTTGCCGTTTTACGGGAAGCCTGCGCAAAACCTGGCACTGCCGAGGATACTCCACGGTGGGTCGGGCTGAAGCTGTAGCAAGGCAGGGGAAATTCCGAATTGAAAATGCTTACATATCGCCAACGGCGCCACCAGCGCCGAAGGACGGGTAGAAAATAATTATGGAAAACAAGACCACGATAGTCAATTTGACGGAAGAGGAGTTTGTCTATCCCGGAAATCGAGCATGTTCCGGCTGCGGACTCTCCATTATCTATAAAATCGGCCTCAAGGCCCTGGGCAAAAATACGATTCTTGTCGTGCCACCGAGCTGCCTGACTGTTCTCCAGGGAGTGTACCCTGTGTCTACGACAAAGCTGCCGGTCGTCAACGTGACCTTTGCCTCGACCGGGGCGGCGGCGACCGGAGTTCGAGGGGCCATGAAGGCCCTGCGGAAAGAAGATGTCAATGTCGTTGCCTGGGCCGGGGACGGCGGTACCGGTGATATCGGCATCCAGGCCCTGTCCGGCGCCTGTGAGCGGGATGAGGATATTATCTATATCTGCTATGACAACGAAGCCTACATGAACACCGGGATCCAGCGCTCCGGCACCACTCCCCAGGGTGTTCTGACCACGACCACCCCGATCAAGGGAAAGCTGCAGCAGAAAAAGGATGTGCCGGCAATCATCGCCGCCCACGGTATCGGCTATGTGGCAACAGCCTCGGCAGCCTACCCCCTTGACCTGTATGACAAGGTCAAAAAGGCGACCACGCTGCCCGGACCCAAGTATATCCATGTCCATTCACCCTGCCCTCCGGGCTGGAATTTTGAGTCGCGCTATACCATCAAAATCGGCAAGCTAGCTGTCCAGACAGGTCTTTTTGATCTCTATGAAATTGAAGATGGCCGCTTCCGGCTGACCGGGGCATCCAAAAAACTCAAGGGCAGGGAGAGAAAACCGGTCACCGACTATTTCGCCACCCAGGGACGGTTCAAATCACTGGACAAAGATCTTGTCGCCAGGGTACAGGCGCAGATTGACGCCAAGTGGGCCAATTATTGACCGGCGCAGCGGATTTTTTCCTCATCCGTGAAAAAACCGCTATAAGGAAAACGTGGATCTTCTGATTGAGGGCAAGGTGGCGCTGGTCTTCGGCGCCTCCGCAGGACTGGGCAAGGCCATTGCCGCCTCGCTTGTGCAAGAAGGAGTTCGGGTCATTATCGCTTCCAGGAACCGGGAGCGGCTCAAGCAGGCCATGGCTGCAACAGGGGCTGTTGACCACCTCACTGTTGACCTGCAAGTTGAGGGGGCAGGCCCGGAGGTCGTTCAAGAAGTCATAGACAAATACGGTGCGATTGATATCCTTGTCACCAACACGGGCGGCCCGCCAAACGGTTTTTTCACCGACATAGACAATGATGTCTGGAAGGACCAGTATCAGAACCTTGTCCTGTCTCCAGTGGAAGTTATTCGGGCGGCCCTGCCGGTAATGCAGCGGCAACAATGGGGCAGAATCTTGCTGGTGACCTCGGTCACCGCCAGGGAACCGATTGCCGGTCTGACCATCTCAAACGTTCTCCGGGCCGGCCTGCTCGGACTGGTAAAAAGCCTCTCCAACGAAGTCGCTTCGCAAAATATCACCATAAATGCCCTGCTCCCAGGCTACACAAAAACGCAACGGCTGATTGATCTCCATCTTGATGAAGAAAAAATATGTGGAGAAATCCCGGCCGGACGCCTGGGCACCCCCGAAGAACTTGCCCATCTCGCCTCTTTTCTTGTCTCTGAACAGGCAGGGTATATCACCGGTCAAATGATCGCCTGTGACGGCGGCTACCTGAGAGGGTATTAAAGCAGCTCTCCTGCCGTCCACATTTTCCGCCCGGAACAGGTTCACCCTGCCGGCAGGGTGACAAGGGGTTTCTCGGAGTCGGTGGCAGGAGACTGGAGTTGAAACAGGGCCAACAGATAATTGAAGAAACGTTTGCTTTTCAAGTCTGCCGGATCGATATAGAACCAGTAGCCCCGATATTTCACCGACAGATACACCCCATTAGGCCGGGTGGCGGATGAACGGACGTGAAAGTGGATGATGCGTTTTCCGTTGACGTCCACTGTGGCGCCGCCCTCGACCCAACCCTGTTTCCGGTGTTCTTCCGGCACGTCTATCCCCTTGGAGACAAAAGCCATGATGGCGAGCAGGGACCGGGTCTGAATGGTGATTTCATTCGCCTTGCGCCCCGCCACCCGTGGGATGACGCGAAAGGTATCATATTTCGGATTCAGGTTGAGCAGAGAACGGAATTCGTCAACCAGCGCCTGGTCGCCACCGGAAACATTTCGCTTGATGATCAACGAGGGAAACTCTTTTTTGCCGGCACGCTTTCCCTGAAATTCTATGACGCCGCGGTCCTCGAGAACGAGCAACAGGCGGATAACATGCTGAAAACGCATGGCATTCTCAATATCCTCTTGTCTCTGGCGGCGCAGTTCCACCTCGCCTGGCGGTGGAACTGCGGTAAAAGAAAAATTGAGAATGTCATTGATACGATTGATGCCGCTGAACAGCAGCAGATCCACTGTCCATCCCGACTGGGCCATGGCAAAAATGGTGGATGCGGGGATGGGCAGAAGCAGTCTCCTTATGAACTCACGGCCGGTGATGGGCGTATAGGTGATGGTCGGCCGTTCCGAATAGAGCAGGTTGGCATCGCCCCTGGCCTCGTTATCGTCCGGCGTATGGAGACCTATGGTGGCGCCCAGCCCCAGTTTGCCCTCGTAGGTATATGAGGTGATGATCGAACTGACGGCAAGAAAAGACGGAAAATCCAGGTAACGCAAGTCTCGATCAAGGTGAGCCCCCAACTACCTCAGGTTTCTGTCCAACGAGAGATAATCTCTTGATTTAATGATGAGAAATCGCCTTTTCCCGCTGGCATTTTTGGCGATTCATGGAAAGAGTTGATTGCGTAACCTCTCAAAATTACATGGGTACCCAATTCCCGGAGTCGCAAAAAAAATGCGAAAAGCACGCATTCGGCAGTTACCCTGGCAGGAGTCACACCTGATCACCCAAAGGCGAAGGAGTCGGCAAAGATCAGCATGTTTCTCAATCGGAACAGTATCATATACGATCTGGTCTGACAAGATATCGGTACAGTAGGTGTTAAACCCAGCACCCATGGGTAGAGAGCCGAGCAGGTGGATCGAATTTAATCGAGGCCGTCCCCGATTCCCTGCGTGGACGGTCGGCCGGTTTTTCTGTGTTGAATCATGACCGACGCTGTCAGCCCGAAACGCAGTTTTATCCCGTCGGGTAAAGGGTCAAGCCGGATGCGCACCGGAATCCTCTGGGCCAGGCGGATCCACTGAAAAACCGGCTTGACGCTTGGCAGAAGATTACCCCCCGGATTGCCATCGGCGTGGGAGATGCCCCAGGCAATCGACTCAACCCTGCCGGTGAGCGGTGTGTCCGGATAGGCCAGCAGGGTGACCACGGCCCTGTCACCCACCTCGACCTCGGGAATGTCATCCTCCTTGAAAAAACCAAAAACCCAGAAGGAATTTTCATCCACAAGAGCGAGGATGGGTTTATTGGCCATGGCGGGCGAGCCGACCTGAAAATTGATGTTGGAGACATAGCCGTCCACCTCGGCGTAGACCTTGGTAAAGGCGAGATTCAACTCGGCCGCCTTCAGTGACTCTTTGGCGCTGTCGATATCGGCAAGCGACTTGTAGTAGCTGGTCTCGTTTCGCACCAGCACCCTTTGCGAGACCGCGCCCCTGTCCTGTTTGTAGATCCGTTTGACCCGCTCGTACTCTATGCGGATACCCTTGGCCGATTCGAGCGTTCGCCTGAGCCTGGCCCTGGCCTGTTCGACCTTGATCCTGTACTGGGAAGGGTCGATTTCAAAGAGCAGGTCTCCCTTTTTCACCTTCTGGTTATCCACAACATGGATCCTGGTCACCAGGCCCGTGACCCTGGGCGCGACCTGGATGACCTGGGTGCGCACCTGGCCGTCCCGGGTCCATGGGTTTTCGGTATAGGTTGTGTATTTCCGGTAGCCGAAAAAGAGGGCGGCGGCCAGAACAAGCAGCGTCACCAGCAGCCTGATTATTTTTCCTGCCATGTCATTGTCCTTAAAACTTTATCCAGAAAGCGTCTATAAGCACCAGGTAGAGGGTCATGATGGCGATGAACACATACGCCGGCGCGTAAAAAAAACGTGAAAGTTTGAGCTTATTGAGGATAATCACCGTCACCAGGGTGGCCGTAAAGGCTGCCAGCAGGGCGGGCAGAAACGGGGCGATATACACATCGCCGATGGCCAGTTCATGGGGGAATTTATTCATGATCATAGAACCCCCTGGGAATGCGCGTCATGTCCTCATCAAGAAGGTCGCCCCAGTCGGTCCGTTCCCGCATTCTCTGCGCTGTTTTTCGGGAGAGATAGGACCGGCCCCGGTTGATCTGCCAGCCGCCGCCCAGGGCCTTGTACAGGGCCACCGCGTAGAGCGCCGCCCCGCCCTTGATGGTGGCGAAACGGTCCTGAACCAGGGTGAGCTTTTCAACCGTGGTCAACAACCGCTGGTAGCTGACCAACCCTTCGTTGTACTGTATGGCGGAAAGATTAAAGGCCCGCATGGTTGCCAGCAACGCCTTTTTGTTCTGGCGCTGCTGTTGCAGGGTCAGGACATAGCCGTTGAGCGCATTTTCGACCTCGGCCACGGCGGCAAGGACGGTTTTGTTATAGTTGACCAGGCTTTCCTCAAAAACGGCGTCCTGCAATCGTATCCTGTTTTTTATCCGTCCGTAATTAAAAATATTCCACGAAAAGGAAGGGCCGATGACAACAGCCAGCGGTTCGGCGCCGGTGAGCCAGGCGCCCGCCTTGTTGGTGTTGTTGTAGCCGATATTGCCAAAGAGGCTGAAGCTGGGATAGAGATCGGCCATGCTTGCTCCCAGTTTGGCGCTGTTGGCGTGCACGGTGTATTCCGCCACCTTGATATCGGGCCGGCGGGTGATGAGATCAGCATCAATGGCAAATTCCGGATCCAGGGACGGCACAGGGACCAGGTTCGCCTCAAACCGGTTTACCGTTGATGACGAAAGCTGGATCGCGCCCTGCCGCCGGGTCAGAAAAGCGGCATCCTCCGGTTCGGTTCCATCCCTGTTCAGTATTTCCATCACATCGGAGACGTCCATGCCGAGCAGCAGGGCAAGGGCGTCGGCGGCCTTGACCTGGTCAAGTTTGATGGCGGCAATGGCCGCGCGGGTGGAATACAACTGGCTGCGCGCCTGCTGCATATCCAGCTCGGATACATTGCCCGAATTGAACTGCACCTCGGTCATGGTTACGACCCGTTTCTGGATGTTGACGTTGCGGCGGGCATAGATGAGACGTTCCTGGGCGGTGCGATAACTGATATAGTTGCGGGCCACCTCCGCGATGACCGAGACCATGATATTGTCATAGGAGGCAACCGACGCATAGAGAGCGGCCCTGGCCGCCTCGATACTCCGCCCATATTTCCCCCACAGGTCCAGCTCCCAACCCATGTCAAAGTTCACGCCCACGGAGTTGAAATCCTTCAGGCCAGACTGGGTCGTTTCGGCCTTGCCCGAAAGGGTCTGCTTCTGCGGCAGGGCAAATCCCTGACTGATGCCCAGCATGGCCCGTGCCTGGGCAATACGCAGCCCGGCGCTTCTGATATCAAGGTTGCGGCCGTAAACCTTTTTGACCAGGGTATTGAGGGTTGGATCGTGGAAGGTACGCCACCACCTGATGATCGACTCGTCATGGGCGGCATGGTTATTCTTCCATTTTCCGGGGATCGGTGGGTTGGCAATACCCGTGAAATCCGGCCCCAGTCTGGTGCAGCCCGCCGGCAGGAGCAGGATGAAAACCGCCGTCGTAAAAACTGCAATGGAATGAGTAAACGATTGCATCAAAATCTGGTCTCGGTCAGTACATCAAGGTTCAACGTGGACAACCGGTCATACAGGGCGATGAGCGCGGCCAGGATACTTTTCTGCAGGGAAAGGTACTCATAAAAGGAAAGCACTGTTTCCCGGTCATGGCTGTCGGCCGCCCGGCCTGAAAAAAACCGTTGCAGCTCCTGCTCAATCATGGCCATAATGCGCTCCTTGCGCCTGCCCAGGTTTTCCTTATCCGCCACTTTTTGGCCCGGGTTGCGATGGAGAAGCGGTCCCACAACCGGTTGTAACTGCTCTATATGGGCCTTAATGAGTGGATTGTCCCGGAATCGGCGCTCCTCGCGGCTCTGGATCAGCAGCAGGTGGGCAAGGGCCTGGCAGTCTTTGCCGAACCGCGCCGCTTTTTCCCCGGGAAAATCACGAAAAAAGCGGCCGTCGATCTGTCCGCTCCAGAACCGCATCTTTTCGACCGTGTTGCGCAGATGCATTTTTGCATAGCCAGCCATGATGTTATCAACAAGGGTTGCCCTGCCCTGGATCTTTTTTGTGTTTCCTGCAAGCAGGAAGCGGCAGAGGGTAAAAAAACGTTTTTCCAGGATGAGGAAGAGATGTTCCGGTTTGGTTGAAAAGGGCAGGTAGTAAAAGATCAGCAGTAAAAACAGAAAAGTGTAAAAGAAGAGCAGCATGAGCAAAAAACCGTCAAAGGCATAGAACATCTGGTTGCTGATGTTGAGCAGAACAATGCCGATAAGAAAGAGAGCCGCAAGCTCGGCCTTGATAAAATAAAAACCGATAAAGGCGTAGGAAAACAGAAAAAGGGCCAGTTGCCAGCCGGTGGCAAGATGGGGCAATATCAGGATGTAGGCCATTATGGAGAAGAGAAACGAGATGGAATAGACAGCTATCATCGCCAGGGGCTTGACCGGACTGAAGGTGGTGATCACGCTTAATCCGGTGGCCATGGCAACGATGAAAAATCCGGCCGGAGGATTGGTGGTAATCCAGAGCAGGGTGGCGCTCCAGAAGATGAGAAAAGTCACCGCCGATCCCTTGATATCCTCCACATCCAGCCAGAGAAACCGGGGGACTTTCATTTTCTTTTCATCCATGAAGCGGGTGGGCGCAGGAGAGTTGAGGGCGTTGAGTTTTACGGCCAGCCGTCGCAGCGCCCCATGCAGGTCGGCCAGCCGGCCGGCGGCGCTGGTCAGGGAGGCGGCCTCAAGAGGGGGATGGGAGGCAAGCGCCTCCATGTCCCAGAGCGGGCTGAACTCCGGTGGAATCGCAAGCCTTGCCTGCCCATGCCAGCCCTTGTCAACGGCCGCAAAAAGGGATGTTATCCCCTCGATAAGCTCCGGGTAATTGCGCACAACCCCGGCCAGGGCCGTAGATAAACCGGCATCTGCAAACACGCCCCCGAGGACCAGGGCCTCGGCAACCCGCTCAAAATCGGAGACAACGCTCTGCCACTGGCGGCGACTCAGACCGCTTGCCAGGCTGCTGCCGATATTGGCAACGGAACTTTTCAGTTGCCGCATCCGGGTAAACATCTCTTCCTGTTTTTCCTGTTGTTCCCGGCCCGGCCTGTGACGTGCCTGGAAAATCTCATGCAATACGCCGGTCAGGGCTGCCGCCTGCCCGCGGCTGGTGTCCCTGAGGCTGACCGGCCAGAGAAACACACCGACCAGGGTATAGACCGTAATCCCGAAAACGGTCATCAGGGTTTTGTTCACCCCGTAGAGGAAGACGGTGTCCACCGCCCCGTTTTTGAACATGGTCATCAGGGTGATGGCGCCGAGCAGAAACATCGTCATATCGCCCCGACAGGCACGGGCCAGATACAACATGACAGTGACGACAATGGAAACAGCGGCCAGGTAGAATACCCGTTCCTGGGGAAAGAGGGCGATCAGCATCATGCCGAGGACCGCCCCGGTAACAGTGCCGATGATGCGCAGCATGCCCTTGAGGAGGGAATCTCCCAGCGAATCGGTCACGGCAATAAAGATGATGGTCGTGGCCGCGGTCATGGCATTGCTCCACCCTTGCGAAAAGGCGATGAGATAGACCAGGGTAAGGCTCAGGGCCGCCTTGATCGCGTGTTTCATCTTCGCGGAAAGGGAAAAGGTAGGCAATTTTGAGAAAACCCGTGCCGGGACAATGGTTGTCCTCGGAGTTGTCGGCGCTGCCGTCCCCATCTTATCTCCCCCGGCGCTGCTCTTGGACAGCGCTGATACGCAGACTGATCAGGCTGGACACGATAATGGCGACATAGAAAACACCGAGGATTGCCTCCATGGAGATGAAGAACTCAGCGATATGATTGGCTGGCAGGATGTCCCCGTATCCCAGGGTGGTCAGGGTGACAAAACTGTAATAGGCAAAGCGGGAGAAACCCTCCTTCCAGTTGGTCACCTCCAGGCCGCTGAAGGCGGTCGGGTCCAGGCTGATGATGAGCATGTAAATCACGGCCCAGATCAGGCCGATCAGGATATAGAGCGTCAGGGACCCGATGATCTTGTTGCCGTCGATATCACCGACAAACAGGACCTGGCGAAAGGCCATGACAAAACAGCCTATAAAAAAAAGCAACAGCGTGGAGAGGACGAG
>WFZC01000275.1 GCA_015489765.1 Desulfobulbaceae bacterium | reverse complement strand
GTCCCATTCCGCCCGGAGAAGCCGGTCAATGTTATGATTATCGATCACCTGTTCGTGGCTGCGGCGGATATTTTCCAGCATCTCGTTCAGTTCGCCGGTGAACACGGCTGTGGCCTGTTTGGCCAGGGTGGATGCGGCCTGTTTGCGCTGATCTTCGTCTGGCTCGGCCTCCGCTGGCAGATTGAACTGCTCTCTGGCCTGTTGTTCTATCCTGTCCGGATCAACCGCGTCCAGAAGATCACGGGTAATCTGAGGAAGGGGTTTGCCTGCCTTGTCTTCAATCTGCTGACGCTCTTTGTCGTCAATCTGCTGATTGAGACGCGCCAGGCGGTTTGCCAGCGAGGTCAGGGTCTCTTCATCGTCTGCTCCCATGAGCACGGACATGAGGAGATCCTTGAAGGAGACCGAGGGCTTTCGTTCAAGGGGGCGGCTGTCCGTCTTGAGGGATTTGGTTACGCCCACGGCGTCGATGATGACAAAGTGGGTCTTGCGGCTGGTGGCTGACGGGGTGACTTTCTTTAGTTCGTCGTAATCCAGCACCCGAGTGCCGCGCCCTTTCATCTGCTCAAAATAGTTGCGGGAGCGGACATCGCGCATAAAGAGCAAACATTCTAGCGGTCTCACATCGGTGCCGGTTGCGATCATATCTACTGTCACGGCAATCCGGGGATTGTATTCATTTCTGAACTGGGCAAGAATTGATTTCGGGTCTTCATCCGCCTTATAAGTGACCTTTTTGCAAAAGGCGTTGCCTTCGTCAAATTCCTCCCGCACGATCTTGATGATGTCATCGGCGTGGCTGTCATTTTTGGCAAAGATGAGGGTCTTGGGCACCTCCCGGCGGCCTGGAAAGATTTCTGGCAGCTTTTCTTTAAATGTGCGGATCACCTTGCGTATCTGACTGGGATTGACCACGTCACGGTCAAGCTGTTTGCCTGTGTATTCCAGGTCTTCATCCAGAAGTTCCCAGCGCTTTTTGCGGGTTAGTTTGTCGCGCTTGGGCACGAGGCGCTTGGCCTTGAGTTCTGCTCCTTTTTTTGTGATCTCGGTTTCGATGGTATAGACATCGTAGCCCACATTGACGCCGTCGGCCACGGCCTGTTCATGGGTGTATTCGCTGACCAAGTTTTCATGGAAAAAGGCAAGGGTGCGCTTGTCTGGCGTGGCAGTGAGACCAATGAGAAATGCGTCAAAATAATCCAGCACTTGCTGCCATAGATTGTAGATGGACCGGTGGCATTCGTCTATAACGATAAAATCAAAATATTCGATGGGGAGCTGCGGGTTATAGACCACCGGCATTGGTTCCTTGCGTGTCATACGATGCTCTGCTGGATTTTCCAGCTCCGCGGCCTCGTCCAGCGGTTCGCCCTTGAGGATGGAGTAAAGGCGCTGAATGGTTGAAATGACTACTTGGCTCGAGCCTGCGATATGGCTGGATGAAAGGCGCTGAACGTTGTAGAGCTCGGTGAACTTGCGGTTGTCATCGTTTGGCAGATAGGCCATGAATTCTTGTTCCGCCTGTTCGCCTAAGTTTTTGGTATCCACGAGGAAAAGAATGCGTTTTGCATCTGCGTATTTGAGTAGGCGGTATATAAAGGTGATGGCGGTAAAGGTCTTGCCTGCACCGGTTGCCATCTGGATGAGGGCCCTGGGACGGCCTGCCTTGAAGGATTCTTCCAGACGGGTGATCGCCTCGACCTGCACCTTGCGAAGCCCATCCGTTGCCAGAGGAGGCATTTTTTGTAAGCGGGCACGGAGGGTTTTTGGTTCGGCTATCCATTCATTAAGTGTCTTCGGCTGGTGAAACCAGAAAACCTCACGGGACCTGGGCCTGGGATCGCGTTCGTCGCGAAACAGGGTGATCTCCCCGGTGCTTTCGTAAAGCAGGGGTAGGGGCTTATTGTCTTTGATCCATTTCAGCTTGGCCGCGGCATATTTGGCAGTCTGCTCTGCCACCATATTGATATTTTGCCCCATTTCAGGACGTTTGGCCTCAATGACGCCAATTGGCCTTCGTTCGACAAAAAGCACATAGTCCGCCGGCCCTCTATCTGTGGGATATTCCCGTACCGCAATACCTTCGGCTTTGCCAAAGTCGATTCGGTTTTTGTTCTGAACAGACCATCCAGCCTCAGCAAGCATCTGGTCGATACGGTCCCGGGCAATCTGCTCGGGAGTTTTATTGGGATCATTCATAAACAGCCCCTTGACTTGTGCTCATTTACCCCCGCTATCTAGCAAGTCGAGTTTCCCTTAACCACCACCTTCTCACAAAAGGCACCAAACTGCTGACGAGCTGGCTTGAACGGTATGGTCTTACCATTTTTCCAGCAGTTGTCAGTGTTGCCCGGACTTGGTACAACGGTCAGCAGTCTAAAAGTCCGGAACGTGTCTTCCAATTGCGATGTTTCAATGGACCACCTGCCTATCCAGAAAATACAGAAAATAATATAATAGGTGCCATATTACGTGCAAAAGAAAAACTTACCGTATTCTGGGTAACACTGCACCCCTCTGCTAAATATCTCTAAACAAGCAGGTGGATAATCACGAGGTTAAGATGGAGATTCAATGAGATTGAAGCACCTTAACGTTATTATGAGATTTAAGTCGGGATTGAAGATCTTCTGTAAAACCTACGTAATAATGACAGGGAGAATTTTGAGATTCCAGGATGTACACATAATAGAACTTCATCCGCCTTCGCTCAAATAGCTTCGGCGCGATAAATCCGATGCCGAGCCGTAGCC
>WFZC01000274.1 GCA_015489765.1 Desulfobulbaceae bacterium | reverse complement strand
GCCTAATACATATATTGACACTCCTATTACAACTGGCATTATATAATTCATTTTATATCGCAGGAAATATTATTAGACATAACTTTTTTATCTCTTTATTACTTTTTTATTACGCGGTTATGCATTGGTTGGACCAATCCGCAGAATTGAAATTTCTGTTAAGAGGTCGAAAAGGATTTAAATCCAAACATGATAAATTCTTATCTACCTGTTTTCCGAAAATTGCAAGTATTTTTTCATACACCTTGATTTGTTTGATTATTTCTAATGATAAACCGATATTGTAATTGTATACAGTATGCATATTACATATAATGAGATAAACAATTATCCTGCTTAACGTAATCAAAAGCCTCTATATTATAACTACTTGATAACACAGTATAAATGGACAGAAAGCAAGTCGAATACCTTTTGAGTGCATATGGAGACTTCCTGTTGAAGAATGACATGGTGCCTCCAGGGAAAGAAAAATTTTTTGTGATTTGGATGCGGCGCTATTTAAAGATGGAACCTTCATTAAGAGGAATGTACTGGGAAGATAAGCTGGCCCAATATCTTTCAATCTTGTCGAATGACGTTAATATCGCTCCGTGGCAGGTTGATCAGGCCGGTCAGGCCGTCCGCTTGTATTTTAATAATTTTTATACGGTTCCCCAAAAATATCAACCACATGCAACTCGACAATCAAAGTATACAGAAAAAGACTGGGTAGATCCCAAAAAGGCCATAAGGGATCTCAGGGAATGGCTGAGAATAAAACATTATGCCTATAAAACTGAACAGTCTTACATGAATTGGTGTAAACGATTTTTTATTTTCTCACAGGAATACAACGGTGTTTATGGGAATAATCTGGTCGCTGTTACCCCGGAGTTGATAAGGGATTTCCTGGCACGGCTTGCTTCAAGACAACAGGTTGCCAAATCAACCCAAAACCAGGCATTCAGCGCGTTACTTTTTTTGTGCAGGCATGTCCTGCATATCGAGTTGAATGAAATGGAGAAAAATCTTCGTTCGAAAACCGGAAAAAAACTGCCGGTTGTCCTTTCCCCTGTAGAGGTAAAGCAGGTTTTGTCTCATGTCTCCGGAACAACAGGATTAATGTTACATCTTATTTACAGCTCAGGACTGCGGCTCAGCGAGTGTTCTAGGTTGCGGGTCAAGGATATTGATTTTGATCAAAGTCTGCTTTTTGTGCGCTCTGGAAAAGGAGACAAGGACCGGTCAACTATTCTTGCCGAACGGATTCAGGCTGAGTTACGGGAACATTTGAAGAAAGTGAAAATGCTGCACAAGAAGGACCTGGCCGACGGTTTTGGTGAGGTATACATGCCCGGCGCTCTGGATAGAAAATATCCTGGGGCCTGTAAAGAATGGGCCTGGCAATATGTCTTTCCAAGCGCGCGGCTCTCTGTTGATCCGCGCAGCAAAAAAACACGGCGCCATCATGTGAGCGATGGCGCTATTCAGAAGGCAATGAAAAAGGCAGTAAAGGAAGCCGGACTTGCAAAACCGGCTTCGGTACATACACTACGCCACAGCTTCGCCACCCATTTATTGCTCAATGGCGTGGACATCAGGCAGATCCAGGAGTATCTGGGCCATCAGAGCGTTGAAACCACAATGATTTATACGCACGTGGTTAAAGAAATGAGAAACCCGGCAATAAGTCCCCTTGACATGCTGGAGCAAATGGCTGTGGATGAATCCGCATAATCCGCAGGAGGTTTCCCATGCAGTTTGTAATTGCTGAAAATTCTATGATATTAGCAACTGAGCAGCCGTCCAGACACCTGTCGTAACGTGAAAATTTAAAAATCCACCAGTTCGACATCAAAGACCAGCCAGGCGTTCGGCGGAATGACGCCGCTGGCTCCGCGCTCACCATAGGCAAGTTTCGGCGGGATAATCAGGGTCCGTTTCTCGCCCCGTTTCATGTGGATCAGCGCTTCGTCCCAGCCTCGGATAACCTTGCCCACACCCACTTCAAATTTGATCGGCTCGCCCCTGTCGTATGAAGAGTCAAATTTACGGCCATTGGCAAGGAGCCTGCCGGTGTAATGGGCGGTGATAGTGGTCCCTGGTTTGGGGGTCTCGCCTTCGCCTTCCCTGGTGATGACAAAATACATGCCGCTATGGGTGTGGCGGACCTTGGGCCACTTCTTTTTGATCATCTTGATGATCTTGTCATGTTCTTTCTGCGCTGCCTTATGCTTTTCTTTTTCGATTTTGCGCTGGGCAGCATCAAAGGCATCCTGCCCTGTCTTGAAGTTTTTCGCCTTGCTACCGACACGAATGATCTCGACATGATTGATAACATCATCCTGGGCAATGGAATCGACAACATCCTGCCCTTCGACGACCCGGCCGAAAATCGTATGTTTGCCGTTTAAATGGGGCGTAGGCACATGGGTGATAAAAAACTGGCTGCCGTTTGTGTTGGGCCCGGCATTGGCCATGGCCAGTATTCCTGGTTTGTCAAAGCGCAGTTCAGGGACGATTTCATCGGCAAAGGTGTACCCCGGGCCACCTGTGCCAGTGCCGAGCGGGCAACCGCCTTGGATCATGAAATCCTTGATGACCCTGTGAAATTTAAGGCCGTCATAAAATGGGGTGCCAATGGGTTTGGGCGCTCCGCCCAGCTTCATGCTTCCTTCGGCAAGACTGACAAAGTTGATAACGGTCAGCGGGGTTTTGTCGTAGTACAGCTTGAGCAGGATATCGCCTTTGTCCGTCTGAATCTTTGCATAGAGTCCGTCTTTCATTTTTTTATCCTTGGTAATTTTTTTATCTTGTGCATGTGCGGTCTGGCTTCCCAGGCAGAGCAGGGCCGCGAAAAGAAAAATGAGTATATATATATGTCTCTCGGCCATCTGTTTACCTCCAGTTTGAGGATTACTGATATCCCGGTTGCTTACAAGGCGTCAGCCTGGTTGTCAAGAAAAAGGTCGCCTGTTTTTCCCGGATTTGGGGGTAAACTTTATTGACTCGTACAGGTAATCCTGTTTAGATAGTCAAATTTGTGTGTGCTCTAAAGAAAAATGAAACAGCCCGTTGCCAGCGTTACTGTCAAATCAGTGATAACAGCCGATTGTTGTTGCGGTTACCCGTGCTGAAACGATGTGATCCGGTGGCTCTGTGATACGTTCAGGCAGGGCGGCTAAAATGATGTATCGACTCTATACCCTGCTGGGGGCCGCAAGCCTGCCGGTTGTGTATCTTCTGGCGCTTCCTGCACACCTGATCGGCGGACGGTTCTTCTATCGCTTTAATGAGCGGTTGGCCCGATATTCTTTGCCGATCCAGGGTCGGTCAGGAGATGTTGAGGCGCATATCTGGCTGCATGCGGCCTCTGTGGGTGAAATTCAGGTGGCCGCCAATATCATTGATGAGCTTGAGTGTCGGGGAAGATACCGGTTTTTCCTGACAGTGATGACCGAGCAGGGGCGCCTGGTTGCGGAGAACAAGTTTGGCAACCACGTTACCTGCCTGATGGCGCCCCTTGACATTCCCTGCCTTGTCAGGCGGCTGATCGCCCATATTTGTCCGGATATCTTTATCTGTGTGGAAACGGAACTCTGGCCCGCCCTGCTTGACACGGTTCGCCGGGCCGGGATCGGCATGGTCCTGGTTAACGGTCGGATTTCTAGCCGCTCTTTTAAACGGTATCAACGGATTGCCGGTCTGATGCAACGACTGCTCAGCGGGTTTCAGGCAGTTGAGGTCATCCGACCCGAAGACGGGGAACGTTTTGTTGCCCTGGGGGCAGCGGGAGAACGTGTCCGGGTGAGCGGTAACAGCAAGTATGGCGCGGCAGCGAATGCCCGGGCTGAAATGCGCGGCCGCTTTCGCAAGCAACTCAACCTGGGGCCGAGGGACAAGGTTTTTATCTGCGGCTCCACCCGCAGCGGTGAAGAGGAGCTGCTGCTGCCGGTTTACCGGAGACTGCGGGCCGAATCCAATACCCGGCTTGTCTGGATCGTCGCGCCCCGGCATTTGCAGCGCCTTGGCCGCCTGCAGGAGTTCTTTGGACGCAACGGATTGTCTGTAACCCTGTTGTCCCAGTGTGCGGCGGGCAGGCAGACTGCAAATATTATTCTGGTCGATTGCATGGGCGAACTTGCCGATCTGTACGCGGCCGGGGATTTTAATTTCTGCGGCGGCAGCCTGGTGGATAAGGGTGGCCATAATATCATGG
>WFZC01000273.1 GCA_015489765.1 Desulfobulbaceae bacterium | reverse complement strand
CTACCATGCCATCTATCGCGCCATCAAATCCGGAAAACTTAGGGCATACCAACCGACCGGCAAGGTCATCATCAGCGTCGATGACCTGGACGAATGGATCAAGGCCGGGGAGGTGCGTGTCACCAGGAAGGGAAGGCCAAGGAGGGCATGGAAATGATACGGGCTTTTCTCGTAATCGCATTGATGTGCGGCTGTATCTGGCTGTTCATGTGGCAGGCTGCAGAATCAATCGGCAACCAAGAATTTATCGCATCCGCTGGCCCCGTTGCCGGTGCGATTGTCCCAGGTCAGCGTCATGACCTCCGCGCTGCACTGCATCGGCACGATGAGAAGTAAACGGGGCCGTGCCGATGTTTTCAGTGACGATAAAAGATAAAGGGGTAAGGGACCTCATTAAAGCGCTCCCGAAGTCGGCTGGTCGGGCGGCTGAGATTGCCCTTGATAAAACAGCCAAGGATATCAAGCAGGCAGAGATAGAAGAGGTTAAGCGTGTATTTGATCGTCCTGTCAGGTACACGCTGAACAGCCTGCGGGTCACTCCGACCCGCAACCACCAAATGCGCGCTTCTGTCTGGTTTAAGGAGCCTGATCGCATGGGCCAGCATTATCTTGTTCCCCAGGTAGAAGGTGGGCCGAGAAAGACCAAGGGGTTTGAGCGCGCCCTCGATGACAAGATGTTCATACCCGGCAAGTTTGCCAGGATGACAAGGGCCGGCAATGTCAGCCCGGGCCAGATCCGTCAGATTCTCTCAGTGCTTGGTCGGGCAGAACGATATGCCGGCTATCAGGCCAATATCACCGCCAGGAGCCGGCGCAGGAACAAGAAACCAAGGGATTATGTCTATATCAAGAAGAGGCGCGGACGGTTGTTGCCGGGTATCTATGAGCGTTTTGTAACCAGGAGAGGACTGACCAAAAAAGCGCGCCGGGCTGCCATGGCGAAAGATGGCTCCAGTGTGTATCAGCGTGGACGGTCGCGACACCGTGCCATTCGGGCGCGGGGGCTGCGCCCTGTCCTGCTGGAAGGTCGTCAGAAAAAGCCTGTCAAGCCATTGCTCGACTTCTATGGTGTTGCCCACCGTGTCTTTGACAAGGAGTTCATCCGCCACTTCAACCAAGCCCTTGATCGGCAGCTTCGATTATGACAGTTTCCCCGTTCCCCTTTTGGTGAGTAACGGCCAACAGGACATGGTCATCAATTTCCACAAAAATCCGCGGGTCCTTCTGCGGAATGCCAGAATGCGAGTATTTCGCGCCCCGGCGTTTGGCTCCATTTGGATTTTTTTTCTTGGTAAAAAAATGAAACATTGCTTGGTGTTGTGCATATCGGCGCTGTTGGTGTCGGAATTATGACATAGGATGTGATATGGCTGAAAAAGTGCAGGAACTGGCGAGGAATGTTGAGCAGCGGGCAAGGGAGCTGTTGCCTGCTGATGAATTGCCAGAGGTTGAAGGAAAATTCATCAAGCGGTGCCTCGATGCCAATGAGCGGGGTGATGGTATCTTGTTTGCGGCCCTGTTCAACGGCCGATATCTCCAGAATGTTACCCCGAGGGACAAGGAATGGTTCGTTTGGAGCGGCCATGTATGGGAGCGGGACCTGTACAGCTCAGCGGTCAAGCAGGTAGAACATGTGGCCATGGAGTACGAGCGAATGGCCGCACCGTTGAGGGCCGAGGTTGAGCAGAAGGGCATTGACAAGAAACACGATGAGGCATGGAAGCTGGCCCTGCTTAAAAAATATGAGTCCAGGATCAATAGGCTGCGCAGTAAGGCCGGGGCGAACTCCACCCTTTTCTGGGCGCCTATCATCTCTCCAGAGACCATGGCGGCAAAAGAGGAAGAGTTCAACCAGCATCCATGGCTGCTCCCGGTCAAGAACGGTGTGATCGATCTGCAGAGCGGAGTGCTTACAGATGGCCGGCCAGAGGACCTGATGACCAAGGCCCTGGATGTGGAATATGATCCGCATGCAGACTATTCCCTGTGGGAGGATGTCCTGCGTGAGATCACCGACAGTGACGAGGAGATCCCCGGGTTTCTCAAGCGTTCGTTCGGCTACGCCGCCACCGGATTTTCTCATGAGCAGTATATCTGGCTTTTCCTTGGCCCGGGACGAAACGGCAAGGGCATCATATTCAACCTGATATCGGAGGTCCTGGGGCCTTTCTTCCACACCATCAATCCTGCCATGCTCCTGGAGCAGAGGACGCCACCATCACCGGCCGCTGCCAGTGAGCACCTGCACTCCCTGCTTGGCAAGCGGCTGATCGTCGGATCAGAGACCAACAAGGGAAAGAAGATCGATGGCGCAGCGGTCAAGGAACTGACCGGCGAGGACGAAATCAACTGTCGGCCGAACTTCAGCGCCGAGATCACCTTCTACCCAACCCATACCCTGATGTTGCGCACAAACAACGTGCCCATGGGCATGACCCAGGATTTTGCCCTGCGGGAACGGCTCCTGCTGCTCGATTTCCCTTATCGCTACGTGGACAACGTCGATGAGCACAGGAAAAAGGACCCCATGCACGCGGCGTACTACCGCCAGAAAGACAAGGACCTAAAACAGAAGCTGCGGGAGATCAAGCCCGGAATCCTGCGGTGGATCGTCGAGGGCTGCCTGGAGTGGCAGCAGATCGGCCTGGCCCCTCCGGCCAGGGTATTGGACGCAGTGGAAAAGCTCAGCCGCGAGGAGGACTACATCGGCCAGTTTGCCAAGGCATGTCTGGATGCAGTCCCGGACGAGATTGAGGACACTCGTCTGCCCTGCAAGGCAATGTACCACGCGTTTGCGTGGTGGTGGTCTGAAAACGAGGGCGGCAGATCCAAGCGGATGCCGTCAATGAAGACCGTCAACAAGGGACTGCGCGAGCGCGGATTCACCGTAGAAGCCAAGGGCGGGAAGACATGGGTGTTCGGATGCCGGCTCCGCCTGGACGTCGTCGAACAGGTGGAGGAATTCATCAGAAAGCATGAGTAAAACAATTATGATTTTTCTGCTCATCCAGGAACTAATACAGTATTTTAACAAAAAGACAATGAGTTACGCATATTTCATGAGCAAATGAGTAAATTTCCACACGTGCGCGCGATAGAAAAAATTTTGCAATTTTTTTTCCTCGCGCGCACACG
>WFZC01000272.1 GCA_015489765.1 Desulfobulbaceae bacterium | reverse complement strand
GATTCAGGCGTAGTATTCAAATTGCCCAACTGTTCTGAAAGATATGGATCGCCAATACGTTTTGCCGCTGCAATAAATCGTTTTGCAATATCACGAAAACCATAAAGATATGCTGTTTGCTTATCAGGATCGTCACTCGGACCACAATTCCCAAGAGGAAAGGCTTCTATTTCGTCAGCTAACTTTATTGCTTTGGATAATGCACTGCTCATATTGATTCCCGGGCTACCTCTCAATTTATACGGAACTCTGCTCTTTCCAAATCAAAAATATCCAAACTTTTCGATACTATCATCCGTCATCCGCCCCCGGCAGGCCCTGGCAAAATCTTCCGGAAAATGGCCGCAGATAAAGCGCAGTTGCGCCTCACTGAAGGCGCCCATGGACCAGGGCAGCTTGGGCAGAAAGGCATAGACAAGCCGCTGCCCGTTGCGGGCGCCTGTTCGCTTGGGGTATTCTATACTGGTCACCATCCTGGCGCCCATGGCCGCATAGATGTGCTGGACCCGGAGAATGGCCGCATCAATCGCCGCCCGCACCCGTCTGTCCGCCTCAAAAATGTTGCCGACCGGAATACCGTCCTCGTCAGCGGTCACCATGATCTGCAGTTCCCACTGGGAGACCTGGGCCTTGGGCACAAACACCATCACCGAGGAATCCTCATGGACGATCAGGCTTGCCGGCAGGTCCCGGCCATCCATACGGGTATTTGTCCTGATGGCCGCGAGGTAATCGGTAAAAAAATCGCGATCATACTGCCGGCGGTAGCCGGCGATGGTATCGGCCACCAGGTCACCGCAGCCATAGGCGGCCGTCTCGCCGCCGTCCAGGGTCGTCACCTTTTCCGGCACCATGGCATACTGCTGATGGATCATCTGGTGTGAGGCATGCAGACGACAGCCGGAGCCGGAAAAATCATAGCCGAAATTCCATCCCCACAGGGTTGCCGGATGTATTTTTCTTTTTTTTCCTTCTTTTGCCAGTCCACGGACAAGAGATAAACGTAATCGTTCCAGCTCATCTTCCGACATTTTCCCGGCCCGGACATCCACGTCAATGCCTAGCTGCCCGGCCAGGGTGGCATAACTGCGCTGATAATAGAGATGGCGCAAGCCCCGCATATCGGTCAGGTCAAGCTCGCTGGTCCGGTAGCGGATGGCGTCCTCGGCCATGTTGGCGGCAAAATGGCCCCAGGGAATATAGGAGTTGCGGCGCAGGTATTCATACACATGGGTTCCGTCCTGCCGAAATTCTCCCACGATCTCACTTCCCCCCTGCACACCGGGGCGCAGTACCATGACCTCTTTATAAATATCCGGCAGAAAGGGATTATTGGCTATGGTCTCAAAAAGTTCAAAATCATCAATATCAGCCCGCATTGAGCCGTTTTTTTCCACATATCGCAGTCCGGTCGGCAAACCGTCATCACCATGGATAAAGCGACAGCAGTTTTCCGCCAGCACGACAAGCTCTTCCCCATCGGTGGAATTTGCCGCCAGATCATAGAGCACGGGACGCGGAAGCTCCTGCAAAACAGCGCCCAGCTCTTCAGGCCCGCAATGTTTGGCCAGAACAGCGCTCAGGCTGCAGTTCTCCGGCGGCGCAATCCTGATCAGGCCGGGATCATCGGCACGGACCTTTGCCCAGGAGGAATCAATATAGGTGGCGCCGCGAAAGACCAGGGGATTGACAATTTCATATATCCAGCAGGCCTCTTTTTCCTGGACAGGCCCGTCCGGAAAATTGCGGGCGTTGTCCACTGTTGCGCCTTCCTCATTTTGGCCCAATGACCTGATTTCGGCAGGACCCCGAAAATTTGCCACCGTATAGGATGGTTTGTGAACGCCGACTCGAAATCCATGGGGAGTGACTGAACTGTTGAACATGATGTGTTTTTTTTGTTATCAGATTTTTTGGGTCGTCAAAATAAGCTGTGGCAGCACAGAAATATAATAGGCCGCTGCAGCGCCAAGGATAAAAAAAATTTGCTTACCGCTCCTCTTTCTGTGCATAATAGACCAAAGAGTCGGATTATTCATCCCCATTTTCTTTAGAACCGGATCCCTGTCCCGCAGATCAATGAAAAAAAAGCAACAGGCCAAACTAGGCAGAACCATGGGTTTTCCCAAAGAATCCTTTCGGGTCTGTGAAAGCCGCCACTGCCCATTGTTCAGATACGGTGACACCTTTACCGTTTCCGGCATTGCCCTTGCCATGGAAAGCGGCGGTGATCATTCCTTTATCAATACCACGGTTGTCCATTCCCCGCCCAATCGGGAACAGTGCAAAATACTCTATGGTGATCTGAATAAAATAATCATTGAATATGAACGGGCCGATCACATCCCGGACTGCCTTATCTCCTGCAGCGGTTGTACCGGCTCGCTCAGACTGGAGCATTTCCAGGGGTTGCGGGCCGAAACGGAAAATATGGACGACGAGGCGGTACGCATCGGCAGCCTGCTCCATCGACTGGGAAATTTTCCTTTTTTCCGCAATATTGATCAAAAAAACCTCAACAGCGTTATCAAGCATTTTCAACTGGCCGAGGTGGAAAAGGACCAGATTATCATCCGCAAAGGGGACCCGGGCGCTAATTTTTACATCGTCGCCTCCGGCAGGGTCGAAATTCTCAATGATGCGGGCATTCCCATATCAACCCTGGAAAAAGGTGATGTTTTCGGCGAGATGAGCCTGATATGCAATGAAAATGCCGGGGCCACCGTCCAGGCCCGTGAACGCGGGGAAGTCCTCTATATCGAGCACAAACATTTCAAGAATATCCTGCAGAAGCATCCGGCCTTACAGCAATATTTCACCCGGCTGCTGGCAAAACGACTCACCGACGCCAACAGGATGCGTTCCGATGATTACACCTCTGGCATGATCGGCCGCCTTGAAGAAATTCCGGCCGAGGCCCTGTTCCAGACACTCAACATGAACGCCAAGACAGGCATCCTGACCATTACCCAGCTCCAGCAGGGTACGGCCCGTTTTTCCCTGCGTCACGGCGCTTTGATCAAGGCCAGTTACGGCGGCGCCAAGGGAGAGGAGGCTTTTTATGCCGTTTTGCGCGAGAAAAACGGCCGCTTCAAGTTCACCCCGGGGTTGCCGCCCGAAGATTTTGACGTTCCGGAAATCGGCTACTTCATGAAACTGCTGATGGAGGGGATGCAGCGCATTGATGAGCATGTGGTTGTCAACTGACGTTTATTAGCTCTTATTTCCCAAGCATTGCCAAAAGCTGGCCGATGTCCCGCTGCTCAAGTCGATGCAGGCCCGATCTGCGGGCGGCCTGTATGGCCTGTTCATACTCGGAAGGGGCAATCGTCCTGTTGATCTCCGGAAATTCCCCTGCCCTGTGACAGGGGTGATACTGGTCCATAATATTGACAAAGGTCTCCCGGGAAATTTCATCGGCAAGAAAACGCATAATCTTTTCCGCTTCCCCGACCATGCCCGGCATTACCAGATGCCTAACCAAAAGCCCCCTGACAGCAATACCCTGCCCGTCACAGACAAGATCACCCACCTGGCGATGCATCTCGTAAATCCCCTTTTTCATGACCTGCGGATAGTCCTCTGCCTGCAGGTAGCGGGCCGCCTTTTCCCCTGAAAAAAACTTGCAGTCAGGCATATAAATATCAACTATACCGTCAAGAAGGGCAAGGGTTTCAACCCGGTCATAGCCGCCGCTGTTATAGACAATGGGAATCTTCAATCCCAGGCCCACCGCCTCGGCCAGAGCGGCAAGGATCTGCGGCACCACATGGGTCGGTGTGACCAGATTGATGTTGACACAGCCCTGCTCCTGAAGGGCAATCATTATTTTTGCCAACTCCCCGGCCTCCATTTCCCTGCCTGGTGGCTGATGGCCATTTATACCACCGCTGATCTCATGATTTTGACAAAAGACACAGTGCAGGTTGCACCCACTGAAAAATATCGCTCCCGATCCCTTTGCACCGACCAGCGCCCGCTCTTCACCAAAATGGGGACCGTAAGAAAATACCCTTGCCCTGGAACCGATTCCGCAAGATCCCACCTGACCCGACAACCTGTTTACCCCGCATTTTCGAGGGCAAAGGCGGCAATGCCGGAGATGGATAGCAGCCTTTGCCGCCCGCTCCCGAATCACAACCTGATCATGGGGCGCAAAATTGTCTGTTTTTTCTCTTTTTCCCATTGTCTTCTTGTGGTGAAAGCAATACAATCAATCGTCGTTTAAAAATGAAAAAGTTGTATAAATTGCAGTTACCCGGCGACGGGCAAAACTCCTGAATCCCCTGTTACAGACAGGTTCCGGATTCAGAGTTACTACAAAGAGGACGCTATCATGTCATGGTTCAAACAAACCTGTTTATCCTCTGTCGGCAAGAAATATATCATGGCCGTGACCGGCTTTTTGCTGGGTGGCTTTCTCCTGGTACACGCCGCCGGCAACTCCTCGATCTTCTTTGGCCGCCACGCCTTTGACAGCTATGCCGAGCACCTGCACTCCCTTGGCTTTCTGGTTACTGTCGCGGAATTCATCCTCCTGTCCATCTTTCTGCTCCATATTATTACCGGCATCAGCCTCTACCTGCACAACCTGTCGGCCCGCGACAACCGGTATGCGGTTCAGAAATCAGCCGGCGGCCGAACCTGGGGCTCTCGTACCATGCCCTACACCGGACTTGCCATCCTCGCCTTTATCCTGCTTCATCTCATCAATGTCCGTTTTGTCGACCAGCATCAGCCGGTTGCCGACATCGTTGGCGCCATACTGACCAGGCCGGTCTATTCCCTGATATACGGTGCGGCCATGCTCGTCGTCGGGTTGCATATCAGTCATGGTTTCTGGTCCGTTTTCCAGAGCCTGGGAATCAACCACCCAAAATATAATTCCCTGCTCCGGGCCATCAGCTGGATCGGCTGCATTGTCATTGCCGGCATTTTTCTGGCCATTGTCCTGCTCCTGCTTGTTTCCAGATCACACCTTGCCTGACCCCGATACCATGAAAATCCATGCCCTGGACCACCTGGTGCTGACTGTACGGGAAATTCGGCAGACCTGCACCTTTTACCGGGATGTCCTCGGAATGACGATACGCACCACGGCACAAGGCAGAAAGGCCATTTATTTCGGTAGCAGTAAAATTAATCTCCACCAACTGGGGGCTGAATTTCTCCCCCATGCCCTGGCCCCGACCCCTGGCTCGGCTGATCTCTGTTTTCTCACAGAGACCCCGATTGATCAGGTGATCAGCCGACTGCGCAAGCATGGTGTTGAGCTGATAGAAGGGCCGGTAGAGCGCACCGGGGCCACGGGCGAGCTGCTTTCAGTATATTTTCGAGACCCGGACGACAACCTGCTGGAAGTTGCCAACCTGTTGCCATCCTCTTCAACCACTTCATATAACGGAACCAACCATGCAGCTTGATGCACAGATACCAGCCGGAGCGCTGGCCGAAAAATGGGACAACTGCAAGTTCAGCAACAAACTGGTCAATCCCGCCAACAAGCGCAAATATGAAATAATTGTCGTCGGCACCGGTCTGGCCGGCGGATCAGCCGCAGCCACCCTGGCTGAACTCGGCTATAATGTCAAATCGTTCTGCATCCAGGACAGTCCGCGCCGGGCCCATTCCATTGCCGCCCAGGGCGGTATCAATGCGGCCAAAAATTATCAGAACGACGGCGATTCCATATTCCGGCTCTTTTATGATACCATCAAAGGCGGTGATTTTCGCTCCCGCGAGGCCAATGTCTACCGGCTGGCCCAGGTTTCCAACAATATCATTGATCAATGCGTGGCCCAGGGTATTCCCTTTGCCCGGGAATACGGCGGCACCCTGGCAAACCGCTCCTTTGGTGGTGCCCAGGTCTCCCGCACCTTTTACGCGCGCGGCCAGACCGGACAGCAGCTCCTGCTGGGTGCCTATTCCGCCATGATGCGGCAGGTGGCCGCGGGAAAAATCACCATCTTTCCCCGCCGGGAGATGCTGGATCTTATCACCATAGACGGCCGGGCACGCGGAATCATCTGCCGCAACCTGATCACCGGCAAACTGGAGCGCCATGCCGCGCACGCGGTCGTTCTGGCCACCGGCGGCTACGGCAACGTTTTTTATCTTTCCACCAATGCCATGGCCTCAAATGTCACCGCCTCATGGCGCGCGTACAAAAAAGGGGCCGGATTTGCCAACCCCTGTTTTGTCCAGATCCACCCGACCTGCATTCCGGTCCATGGCGATTATCAGTCCAAGCTCACATTGATGAGCGAAAGTTTGCGCAATGACGGCCGGGTCTGGGTGCCGAAGAAAAAACATGACACCAGGCCGCCTGCGGAAATTCCCGAAGAGGACCGCGATTATTACCTGGAACGCAAGTACCCGAGTTTTGGCAATCTGGTTCCCAGGGACGTGGCCTCGAGAAACGCCAAGGAGGTCTGCGACGAGGGCCGGGGCGTGGGAGAAACCGGGTTGGCGGTCTATCTTGATTTTGCCGAGGCGATCAAGCGTGACGGCCTTGAACCGATCATGAAGAAATATGGCAATCTCTTTCATATGTATGAAAAGATTACTGCCAGTGATCCCACCAGAGAACCGATGAAAATCTATCCGGCGGTCCATTATACCATGGGCGGCCTGTGGGTGGACTATAACCTGATGTCCACAATTCCCGGCCTGTTTGTCCTTGGCGAAGCCAACTTCTCCGATCATGGCGCCAACCGGCTCGGCGCCTCGGCCCTGATGCAGGGGCTGGCCGATGGCTATTTTATCCTTCCATATACCATGGGCAATTATCTGGCCCAGGCCGGAACCTGCGACCTTTCCACCGGTCACAAGGCCTATGATACCGCCGAACAGGCCGTCAGGGACAAAACCGCAGAGCTGCTGCGCCACGCCGGTTCCGGAAAAAAAGGGTTGAAGACCGTGGACCATTATCATCGGCAGCTTGGCGCCCTGCTCTGGGATTATTGCGGCATGGCACGCAACAAAAAAGGACTTGAGTATGCCCTAGGCAAAATTCCTGAAATTCGGGCGGAATTTAAGGAAAACACCTTGGTTCCCGGCAGCGGCGAGCAGCTCAATCAATCCCTTGAACGGGCGGGCCGGGTGAGTGATTTTTTTGAATTTGCCGAGATCATGGTCCGGGATGCCCTGGCCCGCGAGGAATCGTGCGGCTGTCACCTGCGTGAGGAGAGCCAGACCGAGGAGCATGAGGCCAAGCGCGACGACGAGCATTTCTCCCATGTGGCGGTCTGGGAGTACAAAGGCGAGGACAGAGAACCGGTCCGTCACAGGGAAGAACTTGTCTTTGAAAATGTGACACCGTCCCAGCGCAGTTATAAGTAGATAAACCAGCATGGCTGGACCATATTTTGCCGTCCCAGCCACAACAAATGATGAAAATATCCCGAAAGGACACAACTACGCGGGCTATTTTCGGATAAACCAGCATGCCTTGGCGGCACAACAAACCATGAAAATCAAAAGGTTACGTTAAAAAACAGTAACTTCACAATAAGTGGTGATATAAGTCTGGATCCCCGCCCAACAGACTGCGGGGATGACGCTCTGAATTGCCTGCAAC
>WFZC01000271.1 GCA_015489765.1 Desulfobulbaceae bacterium | reverse complement strand
TGCAGGAAGAAAAGACAGCTTTGATAAGCTGATAATGGGAAGAAACGAGAAGAAAATCAAAAAAAGAAGAACTGGTCAGAAAAAAGACCGTTGCCGGTGGCTGACTTTTTTACCGTTGCATTTGGCAGGCTTTCTGGTCGGTGGTAATAGTGATGCCCTATTTCTTGGCAAGCTGGCTTATGGGCAGGGTAGACTGCCTGATTTCCTTGCGGATGGCCGGGGTGGTTCTTGCGTTTTTATGTAATCTGATCTGCATGGAACTTTGTCTTGCTGATGACAATACCTTGCATAGCCCATGCTGTTCTCTCCTGCAAGGCCAAGCCCGCTACGCGGGTGCTTCGCAGCCTTGCAGGAGAGAACAGCATGGGCTCAACCTGTGACCGTGATTAAAGGGAAAAAAATTCCCTTTATTGGCCAGGGAACAGCACTCCTTGAAGCATGTGCCTGGCACGGAATAAAGGATAAGACCGCCTCGGTATATAATCAATCGGGACGTTACACATACAGATTTATCTTGTTCTTCATGCCGGACGCAGGACTTTTTCTCTGGCCGGCCTCACGCGCCTTTTCACTTGCGCTTTCCGTGGCCTCCTCACTGCTTTGTCCGTTCACACCATTCTGGCTGCGGGCGTGCATAACCAGCGAAGCCGTTTTTCCCTGTTGGTTCACCCTGGTGTTTTTGTGGTTGGGTAGCTGTGTTAACAGACTGTTTACGGTTCCGCTACTCATTGCATGTACATTCATAACGTTCTCCTCATTCTGTATTTTTTGTTGCTCTCCGTTTGATTTTTGACAGAAAAAATCGACTGCTAACCGGAGGGCATCAGTGTAAGACTATGATACGGAACAGTTCCCGCCATCATTGTCTCTGTTCAGCGTGCTTAAAAGCTGTACCGCAGGCCAACCAGCAGGTTGTTGCTGTTTTCATTAAAATCAGCGCCGCTGATTGTCGCATCAGCTGTACCAAAAAAACGATACTGGGCATCAACAGACCATTGGTCGGTAACGGCATAGGATACGCCGGCCATCAACTGATAGGCAAAGACATTGTCATTATCGGCAAATGGAAGTGCCGGGGTACTGAGGTCAAGCTTGGCCCAACCAAGACCAGCACCGATATACGGGCTCCAGGGAGAGCCTGTATCAACATCATAATAGCCGTTAGCCATGAAAGCCTGAGTCTTCAGGTCGCCTTGACTGAAGTTGCCGAATCTGTTGTTGTAGGAAAGCTGGTTCAGGTCGTTTTTCTGCCACAGGTACTCGGCCTCTACCCGAAAGGGATTGGCAAAATCATAACCCACAGCCAGGGTACCTAAGAAACCACTGTCATAGGTCATCTTTGCTGAGCCGGCAGCATCAGGCATATTGGTGATGTCGGTATCCATGGCCATCCCGATACCCACATTACCTTTGAGATAAAGACTGTCTCCACTTGCCATGGAACTTGCCGGTACCGCGATGATGGCCAGGGCTGCAGCTGTTAATAGTATTTTTTTCATTTGTTACCTCCTGCTAAAAAATTACATTAAGATCATCTTGAAAAACTAGTTTTCCCAGGATAATCCGCTTCTTTTTATCTCCCTGTTCTCGTTAGGCGGCCGTAGGTCTTGAACGTGTTGCCGAATTCAAAAATATCTCAATGGCTTCATGGATTTTTTATCATACAGATATGAAGAAACCGTGAAATTCGGGGCTCTACGAGCAGAAAAATGCTGTTTATTGTATGCTCCTCTGGAGTTTCGTCAAATTCGGTCTGTCTGCAGCACGTTTGAGTGATTCTTTATACAAGGCCGACAGGTCTCCCAGGTCGACTTTGGCATTTTTTCGGATAAACAGGGGAATCCTGGGCACAGCAGCCCGGACGGAAATTTTTTGGCCGCCCGTGTATGTTTTTTGCGGGTTCCATGCATCTACCCATTCCTCTCCTTTGGGGAGATAAAGGGTGTGCTCTGTTACACCTTTTTTCCATATGGCGGAAACAAGGATGTCGGGCCCATAAAGAAACGTCTGCCAGTCCCTCCATGCCTCCTTTTGTTCCGGGTAAACAAGGAAAAGTGGACGTACAATGGGCATACCGGTTTGATTGGCCTCTTGAGCACAGGAATAGCTGTACTCCTGAAGGCGGGTATGCAGCTTTGCATACAGCCGCCAGGTTGCTATCAGCTGTTTGTCGTAATAAGGTTTCTGCTTCATATCCCAGAAGCCCCTGTTTTCAGTCGGCCCCACCTCCATGATCGGAGAAAAACAACTGAACGCCAGCCAGCGGGCAGTAACTTCCGGGTCAAGATCTCCCTGCCAGTAGCCACCGGTGTCCGAGCCCCAGACCGGATAGCCCAGCACAGCGCTCCTGAGTTGGGCAATAATAGCGGCCCGTAATCCTTCCTGGCCCGATGCGATATCGCCTCCCCAGAAGGAGGCATAACGGGAACTGCCGGTATATGCTGCCCTGGCCATCAGGACAAAATCATCCCCCCGTATTTTTTTGCTTATTTGATACGCCGCCCGGGCATATAGTACAGGGTATTCGTTGCGCAATTCCCGAGTGTTCCTGCCGTCAAACGCATTGTTTTCATAATCTTCCGGGACAACTTCTTCGGAGCGGTCCAGTTTAAAACCCTTCACGCCCATCTTGAGCAGTTTTGACAACCCTTGTTCCTGCCACCAGCGGGTTGCTTCGGGATTGGTAAAATCCATCAATGAAATTTTATCAGTCCTGTCCTTCTGCCCCTCCAGGGTATATCCTTTACTATCGGCCACCTGTTTCATCTCTCCCGTCACCCAGGGGGCAATCCAGAGGACAAAGTTTATATTTTTTTTTGCCAGCCACTGGATCATGGCTTCCGGCTTTGGAAATCGTGCCTGATCCCAGTTGAAATCATCATACCCGTCACTGCCTGTTGCCCAGGGGCGATCAACCCAGTACACACCGCAGGGGATGTCCAGGGCTTCCATCATTAAAATATCTTCGACCACCTGGCTGTTATAGGGAGCCGTTACCTTTGTCCCGTCATAAAATTGGGGGAGATTGACATGATCATCACGCCACCGCCAGGGCAGGAATGCCCACTTGGGCGGAAGAACAGAAGGGCCGACAGCCAGGGCATGTTTTCTGACAATGTCTTCCGGATCTCCGGAGGTATAAATTCTAAATATTGTTTTCGGCCCCTCGAGCTGGATTTGAACCAGTCGGTTGTTGTCTTTACAAAAATCAAAAGAACCGGGCCAGGAACCTTCAGCGAAAAAGCCATAGCCCCGGGAGGAGATATAAAATGGTGCATAGAGGCCAAGGGACGGTTTGACCAGCATCTCAACCTTCTGGCCACGCAGATCCATGGCCGTTTTTATCCCCTTTTCCCAGGAATTTTTTTGAGGGCCATCCACTGTACGTTCAAAAATTCCGGTGAAGAATTCATCGGGATCTGCCTGGATGTTTATCCCCCAGCGTAGAATTGCTTCACCGTCATCGGGAGTCGGTGTTGCCGATAGCGAAAAGAGATAATCTTCCCCCTCTCTTTCAACTTTCAGGCTCACCATCTTTATTCCCTCGCATTGGCCCTTAAATTTATAGATAACGCCGGTGTCGGTCTGTGCCGTTGCCACAGGTTCTGCAGGAAGCCAGCATTTTTCATCTTCTGTTTCGTAATAAAAAGCACCAAGGCCATCTGCCGGGTCTCCGGTAATATGCAGTGGTTTTTCAAAGTGATCGGATTTAATTGTGTAAACAAAATACCCGGATTTACCGCATCCTGAGACAACCAGGAAGAACAGTGCTGGACAACAAAGAAAAAGTATCTGCCAGGCTGATATTTTTGATGATCTGGTTTTCATCATGCTGTTACCTCCTGCTTCGCCAAATGAGGAAGAAAAGACCGGCAAGCAGCAGGGGAATACCAACTGCAACGGGAAGAATCCTGCCGGCCAGTACGGTCGGTTTGGGGTTGATATCAAACAGAGCCAACGGGCTGATCTGTGGTTGGTCGGAGGCAGGATTGACAATTGTCAACGCAGCGCCAAAGGAGCCTGATTTGATTAAACGCATCTTCCACTCCTGGAAAATTGTCTGCCCTGGAGCCAGTTGATCAATCCTGATGGCCTTTTGTGCTGACCAGTCTTCGAGATCAACCGGATGTTCCTGACCGGGCTGCAGGGAAACCAGCGACAGATAGACAACGAGACTTTTTAATACGCTCGATCCGTGATTTGTTACCTCTCCCTTGAAAACCGGCAGGTCACCCATTTGCAAAGGTGGATCCGGGGCCTGCAGAAAAACGGAAATATTGACCGGCTGGTTAGCGGCTGCCTCCACCTGTGCTGGTGTTGCAGCCGAAAAAACAGTGCAACAGCAAATGAATAACAGACCCGTCAGCATGCGTCTCACAGTTCGATCCTCCTTGAACTCAGCCAGAGTATCCAGACGGCAACAGCCACGTACCCTGCAAGGATCATGAGCGGAAGCAGTTGCCGGCCAGGACCTGTCTGACTGTCAATAATGACGGCATCCAGCATGTTCATGGCTACGGCAAAGGGGTTGAGCCAGTCCAGAACACGACCGATAAAGCTTTGCCTGAGTGAGGGACCAAGGGCCACCGGCGCTGCGGCAAAGAGAAAGAGAATGAGACCGGCCGACATTGCGCTCTTGAAACTCTTGACCCGGGCTGACAGACTGAGTACCAGCGCCCCGAAAATCGTCATCAGAATTGTACCTGCCAGAAAGAGATACAACAGGGCCGCACTCAGGTTCTGGCCGGCACTTCCCACAGCCCAGAGATACGGCACTGCAAGCAGGTAGAGAAGAAGCCAGGACACCATAAGGGCCGTAAGTTTGCCAAGAGCAAGGTCTTCACCTGATGCCGGGCTGATCAGCAAAGCCTCGAGGGTCTCGCGGTCACGTTCACCGGCAAAACCGTCACTGCCGCGAACAACCGCTATCAAAGCCGCCAGGGCCAGAATAATCCCTGCCATCATGTAGACGGCCTGGGCATTATCCAGCAGGCTGAGTTCGGTGTTCCCGACAAGCAAAAGGCCAAAAGCACTCAGCACCAGGGAGGCCGTCAGGTAAAGGCCCATGCCCCGGACTGCGAAGACATCTTCCCTGCACTCTTTAAACGCAACAGTGGCTACCTTACTCATGAGGCACCTCCTGTCCGGCGAAGATACATTTCCTCCAGACTGTCATTTTCCCTGATGACCTGGGAAACAGGGATTCCTGTTTCGACCATGGCTGCGACCACTTGATCGGGACGGGCTCCATCCAGCCTGCAATGGAGCCAGCCATTCTCAACTGAGAGTACGTGAATTCCGGGTATTGACTTCAAGGTTTCACTCTCTACATCTTTCCTGAAATGAAATTTATAGTGAGGGGCGACTTCATTCTCTGCCCCTTTGAGCGTCCCCTGGTACTGAATTTTCCCCTGGCTCAGGATGCCGATCCGGTTACAGAGATGTTCCACATCATCAAGAATATGGGTTGACAATACGATGGTTACAGACCGTTCCCTGTTGAGTCGCTTGAGCAGGCCATGGATGTCCCTTCGGCCTTTGGGGTCAAGGCCGTTGGTCGGCTCATCCAGGAAAATCAGCTCAGGATTATTTATGAGGGTGCGGGCAATACCGAGCCGTTGTTTCATCCCCCTTGAGTATTGCCTGATTGACCGGGTATCCTCCGGATTAAGACCAACCTGTTCAAGCAGGTAACGGCGCATTGATTTATCGAGATGCCTGCCATAGAGCCCGCCCATATATTGAAGATATTCCGTCCCCCTCATCCAGCTGTAGAAGCCATGAGATTCCGGTAGCATATTGATTTTTTTCCGGACTGCACCGTCCTGCCGGTCAATATCCTGTCCCATTACCCTGACCCGGCCGCCATCCTTTGGCAGCAGACCGAACAGAATACGCAAAGTCGTTGTTTTACCGGAACCATTTGGCCCGAGGAAACCATATATATCACCCCGGCCAACGGTTAGGGACAGGTCACGCAACACTTCTTTTCCATGAAAAGTCTTTTGCAGGTTTTCCACTTCAATAATATTCATGGGACAGACACAATTTTATTACATGGTTGCTCTCTTTTTCCGGCCTACTTCAAGCAGACCGAAAAAAGAGAGTGGAGGAGCTATACAAAGAACCGGTCAATCCTTGTCTTCATGTTCATTGTTGTTGTCTTGCTCATCGTTGTTGTCCTTATCTCCATCGGGGTTGTCTTTCTCCACCAGGAGAACGTCGCCATTACCGGCATCAATCTTGACATCCGTCACCGTTTTATCCGGCCCCACGACCTCAACACCGTAGACCAGAAAACCGTTCTCTTCTTCAAGTTCGATTTTCAACACTTCTCCCTGGATATTCGATAATGCAATTTCAGCTATTCCCGGTTTGAATTGGAACACTGTGAACATGGCTCAATAATGGTGTCCATTGTGCCGATTTGCCATCTTCCTGGCGGAATCCCAGCGCGAATCCGCCTTAGACTATGATTTTCCGGGAGAAAAGCCAGGAGCAGGGCACATT
>WFZC01000270.1 GCA_015489765.1 Desulfobulbaceae bacterium | reverse complement strand
TTTGTAATCAATGTTAAATTCCTGCTTAGCGCATGGGCTGCAATCAGCATATCAAGAGGTCCAATTACCTTGCCTTCCCTTTCCAGTTGAGAACGAATTTTCCCGTAGCAAATTGATGCATTTTCATCGTAGGCAAGGATTGCAAACGGAGTGAGAAATTCATCAAGTCGTCGTATATTTTTTTTTATCTGTTGACTTTTCCATACGCCATATTGCAATTCCGAAACAGTTATTGATGATAGACAGATATTTCCAACACCTGTATCTCTAAATTTCTGAATGACCTCCGGCGGATGATTATTCATGATGTATATGCAAATATTGGTATCAATCAAAAACATCATCCAGACCTTCTCTATGCTGTTGAGATTTCGGCTGATTTCGTTCTACCATAAATGGTGAATCATATTTCTGTAAATTTCTTTCCCAGGCATCCCAGATTGTCTGGTCTTTTGCAACAAGAAGGACCCCTTCAGGTACTTTCTTTATATATACTTCGTTACCTTCAAATCGGTATGACTTTGGCAGACGCACAGCCTGACTTCGCCCATTGACAAACAGCTTGGCAGTATCCATTTTGACCCTCTCTGCAAAAAAAGATTCGATCTATATTGACAATATATATACTGCCTTCAGTTTCATGTCAAAGTATATATTTACAAGTATATACCTTCAGTCATGGTAACGGCGGTCCGGAAACTCGAAATCGCAGATCAGGGGGGCATGGTCGGAGTAGAGGACACGGGGGATCTGAAAATCGGTTACCTTGAGTTGCGGACTGTGGAGGATAAAATCAAGCTGCCGTTTTGGAAAACGACTGGGATGCGATGGTTCCCCTGCCTGGTTGGCATTGACAAGGCCGGTGGCGCCAAGGAACAGATCCAGCTCTTTCTCCCCCCAGAGCACATTGAAATCTCCGGCAACAATGACCGGTCCCGCAACCCCGCGGATAAGCCTGTACAGACGTTCGAGCTGGTATTGGCGATTGCGGTAGGTCAGGGAAAGATGGACCAGAAAAACGGTGAGCCCGGCAAGCCTGACCTCGATAACCAGCCTTTTGACGCCCTGCTCAAAATAGTGGAACCGATGTTCGACAATGGGAAACCTGGAAAGAACAGCATTGCCCTGCCGGTTGAGCAGCGGCACCCTGCCGGCCACGGAACCGGCGCCGTATTTGGACTGCACAACATGATAATGGCCAAGCCGGTGGGCAATCTGCTCGGCCTGGCAGAGACGGCGGGTCCGAAATGAACCGGAGTCCACCTCGACCAGGCCGACAATATCAGGCTTGACCTGCTCAAAAAAACCGATAATCTCGTCAAGAATCCCGGTTGAACGTTTCAGATAACCAGCATAGGGCACCGGCAGATGAAACCTGGGGCCAATACCTGTACAGTAACGGATATTATAGAGGAGAAAACGCACAGGCAACTCTTTGCAAAATGGACATTCACGACAAAAAGGGAAAAATCAGCAGCCAGAAAAACGACCGGCCCGCAATCCGAACACCCCGCCCTTTTTGTCGCTGAAGGATGGATTGCCGCCCCTGCCGCCACGGCCGCCGCCACCTTGACGGTTAACAGGGCGCACCGTATCGGGCCGGGGAGGACCGGCAAACAGGTCCGTGGAGACCGGGTCACCGCCCCGGGCCTCATTAATGATTGCGGAAAACCTGGCGCAGTCGTTGAAATAACTCTTTTTCCGCAACCAGTTCGGCCAGCTTTTCTTCTCCTGATAACGATGAAAGTTCGGCATATTGACAAAAAGCATTGTCATGGCCTCCTTACCTGATCGCTTGATGTTCAGACGACCGCAAATACTTTCATCAAGGGCCTGGCGAATATCGTTAAACAGCAGCCGGTACCCCCCGCCTTTAAGCTCCCGCTGCAGGAGATCAAGTTCACGCTGCAGCCACGGATACAGGAGCAGGGCCATGAGCATGTAATCAGGCAGACGAACAGGGGTAGCGCCGTTTTTTCCCTGCAGCCGGTCAATAACGCTTAGAATTGCGCCGAGCTCGTCCAGACCATTTTCCCCGGCCTGGTCATAGAATGGGAAAAGGGTGAAAAAGACACGACTTTGGATACAGAGATCAGCCCATGCCCGGCTGTAGCCCGATACCAGGTCCTTGATAATTTCATCACGAATCCGGGAGGCAGGACAGAGGTTGAGTTTGTCACGGTGAGAGGTGATGGCACGGTAAGAGTTGTGATCTATTACAAAACCGGTCCGGGCCGCATGACGAAGCGCCCTCAGGATACGTACCGGGTCCCGGGTGATGCGGACATCAGGATCACCGACGATCCGGACAATGCCGTTATTCAAATCATCGACGCCGCCGACATAATCGATGATGGTCCTGGTGTCGATTTCGTAAAACAGGGAGTTGATCGTCAGGTCACGGCGAAAGGCATCTTCTTCCAGGGTGCCGAAGGTATTATTGGCCGGCAGGACCCTGGTATCCTGGCGCCCATATTCACTCTGGGAGCGGAGGGTGGAGACCTCTATGATCTTGTTGCCCCGGAAAAAGACCTGAACAAGACGGAACCGGCGGCCAATGGTACGGCTGTTCCGAAACAGACGCCTGAGCTGGCCGGGCCGGGCATTGGTGGAGATATCAAAATCTTTGGGTTGTTTGCCAAGATAGAGATCGCGGACGCCGCCCCCGACCAGGTAGCCGGAAAAACCGGCATCCCGCAGCCGGTACAGCACCTTCAGCGCCTCACGGTCCAGATCAGCGGGCCGGATGGGATGGTCGCCTTCCGGAATGATCGTGGCCCGTATTCCAGGGCCTGACTGTTGTTCCTCGGTGCAACCGGTTGATTCAATACCCATCTAATTTACAATCCCGGATTCAACCAGCAGCCATTACTTTGCTTCCTTGTACACGGATTCCGCCTGGCTGACAAAACGATCAAAGATTTCCCGTACCGACAATATTTCATTCATTTTCCAGGTATTGGCCCCGGAAAAAACCAGGCCGTTCTCCACATCACCGGTGCAGGAGGCGGTCAAACGGTCATTGATACAATACTTGTAGGAGCATTTTTTCAAACACTTGAATTTACATTTTTGGGCTGAAACATCCTCACCCCGCTCCATCTGTTCAATAAAGGGCGTCTTGATGGCCCGGCCCGGCATGCCGACCGGCGACTGGACAAGAACGATGTCCTCTTTTTTTGCCTTGAGAAAGGCCTCTTTGAATTTCTCGGAGACGGAACACTCCTTGGAGAGGACAAAACGGGAGGCGATCTGGATGCCGTCAGCGCCAAATTTATCCATTATCTCCGCCATTTCAAAACCATTGGTGATACCGCCTGCGGCAATAAGGGGCACCTTTGACACCACCTTGCGGATCGCCGGAAAAATATCGCGCAACAGCTTGTCCGTACCAAGATGACCGCCTGCCTCGGCCGCCTCGACAATGATGGCGGCGGCTCCCAGTTTTTCGGCAAGACGGGCAAAAGCGGGCGAGGAGACAATTGAGACAATCGGAATATCGTATTTTTTCCCTATCTTGAAAATATCGCGGGAAAAGCCGGCACCGGTAATAATCATGTCAGCGCCAGCCTCAATGGAGCCCATCACCAGCTCGTAAAAATCCTTCATGGCATACATGATATTGACGGCAATAATGCCATCCGTCGCCTTTTTTGCCCGGCGGATGTCCTCGCGCAATTCGGGTACGGGAATCCCCGAACCGCCTATGGTGCCAATGCCGCCGCATTCGGCAACGGGAACGGCAAGGGCCGAAGTCGAGACTCGCACCGACATTCCACCCTGGATAAGAGGTATGCGGGCAACAAATGGTCCGATTTTAAGCTCTGGAAGTTTCATCTATTTCACTTTAGGCAACGGGAAAACGAACTGGCTGATAATGCCGTGCCCGGCCCCCTTTGTCAAGACCGGACCGGGAGATTTCAACGTAAAAAAACGTAAAAAAAATTATTATACCATATAATTTCCACATCGGCTTGACTTTTCACCTCTTTTCCGAGTAAATTTAGAATTTTTCGACTGCTGGATAAAATCGGGACCGAAAAACAGCCTGCACCGGCCGAAAACCTGTTGACCGCAAGGAGAAATTATTGTGAAAATAAAAGCCGTTAACGGCTTTAAAGATATCCTGCCCGATGATGCGCTGCGCTGGCAGATGATTGAGAAGACCGCCCGAGACATCTTTGCCCGGTTCGGTATGCGGGAAATCCGCACACCTGTTCTGGAAAAGACCGAACTCTTTGCCCGTTCCATCGGCGAGGCGACCGATATTGTCGAAAAAGAGATGTACACCTTTGTTGACAAGGGGATAACCATGCGCCCCGAAGCCACGGCCTCGATTCTGCGCGCCTTTATTGAACATGGTCTGCATGTCAAACAACCGGTGCACCGCCTGTACACCATCGGGCCGATGTTTAGGCATGAACGCCCGCAAAAGGGACGTCTCCGGCAATTTCACCAGATGGACGTGGAGGTGATCGGCGCCACCGAACCCCAAGTGGATGCCGAACTGATGGCCATGGGGCAGATGCTGCTGGACGCCCTTGGAATCAAGGTCAGCCTGGAGATCAACTCCCTGGGCTGCCCGGCCTGTCGGCCCGCATTTCGGGACAAACTCATCGGTTACCTCGATCAGCACAGGGAATCGCTCTGTTCCGACTGCCGGCGCCGGCTGGAGACCAATCCCCTGCGGGCCCTGGACTGCAAAAACAGGACCTGCAAGGCCCTGGTTCAGGATGCGCCGTCGATCCTCGATTCGCTCTGCAGCGACTGCAACGACCATTTTTCCGCGGTCAAAGAGACGTTGGATCTCCTTGGGGTTTCCTACCGGGACAATCGTTTCATGGTCAGGGGCCTGGACTACTACACCCGGACGACCTTTGAATTCATCACCGATGCGCTCGGCGCCCAGGCAGCGGTGGGCGCCGGCGGCCGCTACGACGGGCTGCTCAAACAGTTAAACGGCCCCGACCTGCCCGGTATCGGTTTTGCCCTGGGCATGGAACGGCTGATCCTGCTCATGGAACAGCAGGAAGACAGGACCCCGCCCCAACAGACAACAGACCTCTTTGTTGCCGCCCTGGGCGAAAAAGCCGCTGTCCATGCCTCCATGCTCGTCCATGCCCTGCGCAGGCTCGGCCTGGCCGCGGCCATGGATTACAGCGGCCGCAGCCTCAAGGCGCAGATGAAACAGGCGGGCCGGGTGAACAGCCGGTTCACCCTGATCATCGGTGACAATGAACTGGCCGAGGAAGAGGGGATCCTGCGCGATATGAACAGCCAGGAACAAAGCCGATTTTCCCTGTCACCAGCCGTGGATGAACAGGCACAGCAGATGGCGGCCATTCTCTCCGCTTAAGCAAAAGCGCGGCCCTTACCAGACAACATAATTTCTTACTGACAGGGAAGACATACCCCCTGCCGGATTACTCTTTGGAGCAGACAGACAATGGACAGACTTGGAACACTGCAGCGAACGCATACCTGTAATGAACTCGGCGATGATCACCTCGGAGAAGAGGTTGTTCTCATGGGATGGGTACTCCGGCGCCGGGACCATGGAGGTGTTATCTTCATAGACCTGCGTGACCGCTGGGGTATTACCCAGGTTGTCTTCAATCCGGAGCTGAACCGGGAGGTGCACGCGAAAGCACACCGGCTGCGCAGCGAATGGGTGCTGGCCGTTCGCGGCCGGGTTGAACAACGGCCCGGCGACATGGCCAATCCCAAGCTGAAAACCGGCACCATCGAGGTCCTGGTAAATGAGCTGCGCATACTAAATACCAGCAAGACACCGCCGTTTCCCCTGGATGAGGATGTCGAGATTTCCGACAATCTCCGTCTCCAGTACAGGTACCTTGACCTGCGCCGTCCGGAAATGGCATCCCGGCTTGTCATGCGCCACAAGGCCATCCAGACGGTACGTTCCTTTCTCTCCGACAACAACTTCCTCGAGATAGAGACCCCGGTCCTTACCCGTTCAACCCCGGAGGGCGCCCGTGATTACCTGGTGCCCAGCCGTGTCAATGCCGGTCGTTTCTATGCCCTGCCCCAGTCGCCGCAGCTCTTCAAGCAGATGCTGATGATCTCGGGCATGGACCGCTATTTCCAGGTGGTGAAGTGCTTCCGCGATGAGGATCTCCGGGCGGACCGGCAGCCGGAATTCACCCAGATCGATATGGAGCTCAGCTTTATCCATGAAGAGGAGATAATCTCCATTACCGAGGCAATGATCAAGGCTGTGTTTGGTGCCACCCGCGGCATTGAACTCAACCCGCCCTTTGCCCGCATGACCTATGACGAGGCCATGCGCAGATTCGGCACCGACCGGCCCGACACTAGGTTCGGCCTGGAACTGGTTGACCTTACCGATGCCCTGCGCGGCTGCGGCTTTAAGGTCTTCAGCTCGATCATTGACAAGGGCGGCGTGGTCAAGGCGATCAATGCCAGGGGGTGCGCGACCTTCTCCCGCAAGGACCTCGACAATCTCACTGAATTTGCCGGTCGGTTCGGGGCCCGCGGCATGGCCTGGATCAAGATCAAGGACGATGAATGGCAGTCGCCGATCACCAAGTTTTTCAATGAAGATGAACTGGCCGCCATGGGCAGGGCCCTTGATACGCAGCCGGGTGATCTGATTCTGTTCGGGGCCGACAAACCGGCTGTTGTTCAGCAGGTGCTTGCCGAGCTGCGGCTTGAACTGGCACGCCGGCTGGAGCTGATCGATCCGGACACCTTCAACTTCCTCTGGATCACCGACTTTCCCCTGCTTGAGTATGACCATGAGCAGAAGCGGCATACCGCTGTCCACCATCCATTCACCGCGCCCCAGGATGACCAGCTCGACTTACTTGAAACCGACCCCGGCAAGGTAAAGAGCCGCGCCTATGACCTGGTATTAAACGGCAATGAAATCGGCGGCGGTTCCATCCGCATTCACCAGCGGGATATCCAGGAAAAGGTGTTGCGTGCCCTTGGTATTGACCAAGACGAGGCCGAAGAAAAATTCGGCTTTCTCCTGCGGGCCCTGGAACTCGGGGCCCCGCCCCACGGCGGCATCGCCTTTGGCGTTGACCGGCTGATGATGCTGCTCACCGGCTCCGAATCCATCCGCGACGTCATCGCCTTTCCCAAGACCCAGAAGGCGACCTGTCCGCTAACCGAGGCCCCGGCGCCGGTATCGCGCAAGCAACTGACGGAACTCTCCCTGCGGCCCGACTGGAAGGAGAAATAGAGAGAACGTTCAAACGTTTAAACGTTCAAGCGTTCAAACGTTTAAGCGTTTAAGCGTTTGAGCGTTTAAGTTTTGTCCTGAAAACCGAGGACAGGTTCCGATAAAAACACGAATGAAGAGTTCGCCGGCGGAAAAAATAGATAGATGCCCCCTTTTCAATCCTTAACTGAAATAGCCGAGTAGCAGTAAATAGATGTTAACAATCCTTGTCAGTGATGAATGAGATTCCTTGGAAAGAATAATAAGAATGACAATTTTTATTTTGTTTTTCAGGGTATGGTACTTTCCCGCCATGAAACAAAAAAGTTAAGCTTTGGTTTTTTGTCAGGGAGTATTGGGGTTGTTATCTTGTTATTGTTACCATTTCGGCTCAACAAATATGCTATATTTTTATTTTTGTGCCTCTTTTTTTGTGTTGGTTATTTTGTTATCGCCCCAAAGTTTTATAAAAACCATAGACAGCCAGCAGTTAAATCCAAACAAAAATAGATCTTATCTTTCTTCGGTTCCTCTTTCGGGGCAATGAATCGTTGGCAATATTTGCCATAGATGGTATTCCTGTCTCAGAAAACAAAGAAAACAACAAGGAGGCTGCAATATGGCAACCCTGAACATATCCATGCCGGATGAAATGCGAGCCTTTATCGAAACCCGTGTAAGCATGGGTGAGTATCAAAGCGCCAGTGATTATTTACGTGATCTTATAAGGCACGACCACGAGAAAACAGAGCAACTTTTGATGGATGGAGTAAACAGCGGCCCGGCAAGGCCTCTGGATATGTCGGCTTTAAAAAAGAAAGCTCAAGCTTTGAAGTAATATAGTAAATGCCATCAATCCTGATTACTCCTGCGGCCGAAGAGGACTTGATCGGTATCTGGGTCTATGTCGCACGGAACAACGAAAAGGCGGCTAATCGTATTTTTAAGGCAGCTGAAGAGACATTTAACCTCCTTGCACACTCTCCAGGCATAGGTACTCCATACCACCCCAGACGTATCCAACTGCAAGGTATCCGCTTCTTTCCAATAAATAAATTTCACCGATATCTCATTTATTATCGAGAACAACCAGATGGTATTGAAATTATCCGCGTTCTGCACGCGCAAATGGAAAAATACAAGCACCTGGAACCTGAGAGTTAACACGCTGGAACATTTTAACGATTAAGCCTCCTCACTCCTCAAGCCGGTAACCCCTGCCCTCGATTGCTACCCTGATGCCCCCCTGGGGGCATCACCCTCATTGGTGATCTCGCCCGCATCCAGATCAATCGCAACCTTGCCAATACCGTCAATTTCCTCCCAGGCCTTTTGGGCATTGGCGGCGCAGTATTGGCACTTCATCCCCTGAGCTCTGATTCCTGTCATCTCTCCCTTTTCCATACAACACCCCTTTCCAAATCTCTTCACGTCATTGTTGGTAACCTCGTAAATTATCTTCAATAGCACCCGGCAGAATGCCGAGGAAGACGGGAGGGGCTGGAAAGGCCGTTTGAGATCTGGCTGAGCCCGCAGAAAAACGAGCAGGGGCAGGTTCGGCTGAGCAAACGATATATCGGTTTCTGGAAGACAGCGGACAAGAAGCGAAAGCCGGGCTCTTCGTCTATGAGGTGGTGAACGGAGTTTTTCAGGGGGTGACTGCGTTTGTGCCGACAAAGAGGGGAAAGAGCAATCTTGTCTATGCGGACCGCCAGAGAGAAGAGTTACTGCTCTATAC
>WFZC01000269.1 GCA_015489765.1 Desulfobulbaceae bacterium | reverse complement strand
GAAAGACTACCCTTAATCCCGGCCAGCAGGCTGTGGTTGACAGTCAAGCGAGACACATTCTTGTCCAAGCCGGTCCCGGTACCGGCAAAACCCATACCCTGGTTGCCCGCCTGTGCCGCCGGCTTGCCGGCAATCCCGGTCCGAGTACGGTCTTCACCTTTACCAACAAGGCTGCCGCCGAAATCCGGGAACGGTTGCGCCAGGTGCCGGATATCCCCCATCAATCAGTCCTTGTCGCCACCCTGCATGGGTTCTGTCTCCATTTTCTGCGCAAACAGGACCCGGACCTGCGGGTCGTTGGGCCGGAAATGCGCATGCTCCTTTTGCGCAAACTGTTTCCCGACCGGTCCGGGTCAGCCCTTGTCACAATCTCCGGCCAGATTTCTGAACTGTTGGCAGACCCCACTAATTTACAGGCCATTTCCCCTGAGGTAATCACCTGGGCCAGAAAATACAGCGAAATGATTGACAGCCTTCATTATATTGACCTGGAGGCCATTATTCCCTGCGGGCTGGCCCTACTGACAGGGGATTCCCCCCAGGCGGCATCGATGCGTGACCAGACCAGATACCTGTACATCGATGAATTTCAGGACCTAAACGCCATCCAGTATCAACTGGTGCTTGCGTTGGCCCGAACCTCCTCGATCTTTGCCATTGGTGATCCGGACCAGGCAATATACGGCTTTCGCGGCGCTGATCCCCGCTGGTTTTTCACCTTTATAGATGATATGCACCCAGAGGTCCATACCCTGGATACCAACTATCGATGCGATGCCTCTATTGTGGCAGCAGCATCCCAGGTGATCGCGGTCAACAAATCCGGCGCCACAAAAACAAAAAATGTTGCCCACTCTTCCCGGCCCGGCCGCATTGTCCTTACCCCGTGTCGCTCTGAGCGCGATGAGGCAAATTATATTGTCCGAATGATTGAACAGCTGGTGGGCGGCACTTCCCACCGGGAAATCGATCAACTTGCCGAAGGTGAACAGGATATTTTCTCCCTTGGCGATATCGGCGTGCTCTATCGGACCAGCCGCCAGGCCGACATCATTGGTGAGGCCCTTTTCAACCAGGGCATTCCCTTTCGCCGGGTGGGTCTTGAACCCTTTTACCTCAAGAATCCTGTCCGGCCCCTGTATCTCTGGACCCTTGTCGCAGCGGACATGGCCCTGCCCAGCGACATCCTCTCTCTGCTTGCCCTGGAACCGGGTATCGGCAGAAAAACCCTGCAGGATGTGGAAGAGAAACTTGTGACGAGTTCAAATCCGCTTATGGATTTCATTGCACTTGCCGAAGAAAAAGAGAGGCTCAAAGAGTTGGGGAAAAGACTTGCCAGCCTGCGGGATGAAATTTTGCATGTCTCGGAAAAAAAAGAAGTGTCACAGGCACTGTCCGTGGTTTTATCCTATTACCGGCTTTCCGAAGAAAATCCCGAGATCCGGCGCTTTTTCCGTCTGGCCGGATCCCTTGGTGACACCCTTGCCGGATTTGCCCATTACCTGCAGGACAACATCCTCTCCATTGGTGCGGAACCTCCCGGAGAAGCGGTAACGCTCATGACCCTGCACGCCGCCAAAGGGATCGAGTTTCCCGTTGTCTTTCTCAGCGGCCTTGAAGAGGGAATACTGCCCCTGCAACCACGGGAACAGTTGAGCCGGCAGGAATTTAAGGCCCATATCGAGGAAGAACGCAGACTTTTTTTTGTCGGTATCACCAGGGCAAGACACCGGCTATATCTTAGTTACGCAACCACCGACCGTAAAAAAGGACGTTTCGGATCCGGCAGACCGTCCAGATTCCTCGGTGATATTGACCCCTCGCTGCTGACCCGGGCGGCAAGGGGGCGCAAACAGAGGAAAAAATACAAACAGTTGAGCCTTTTTTCCAGCCCATGACGCCACCCAAGGAAGCAACTCCAGAGCAGCAGATCGCAGAGCTTGAAGCCATTATTCGCAGGTTGCGAGAAGAGAATGAACGATTGCGTGAAAAGGCCAACCATGCGGACAGCGCCAACAAGGCCAAGTCGGATTTCCTGGCCATGATCAGCCATGAGATCCGCACCCCCATGAACGGGGTCATCGGCCTGAGTGAATTACTGCTTGGAACCGGTCTTGAAAGCAGACAGAAGCATTTTGCTGAACTGATCCTCACGTCCGCCCGTAATCTTCTTACCCTGATTAACAGCCTGCTCGATTTCAGCAAGATAGAGGCCAAAAAAATGGTCCTTGATCTTTCTCCCTTTGATCTCACCGATATGCTGCTGGAGACCATGGAGCTCTACACCCTGTCCGGGGAGCAAAAGGAATTACAGGTGGAAGCCGATATTGATGAGCGGCTGGCGCCATCCTATATCGGTGACGGTTATCGGATTCGGCAGATTCTTGTTAATCTGCTAGGCAATGCCATAAAGTTTACCAGCAGTGGCGAGGTCAGTCTCAAGGTCACCATAATCGACAGGACAGCCAACACCGATACCATACGTTTTGAGGTCCGGGATACCGGCCCCGGTATTGTCAGGGAAAAACAGGGAGAACTGTTTCAACCCTTTACCCAGCTTGACGGACCGGCAAAATTACGCCACGGCGGCACTGGTCTTGGGTTGTCCATCTGTGCCAAACTCATTGAGTTGATGGATGGCGCCCTTGGCCTCAACTCGGTGCCGGGGGAGGGGAGTACCTTCTGGTTCCAGCTGCGATTACCTGTTGCCGCTACCGAAACCGACAGCCAGGATACTTGCTGCTGTTTGGATGATGATGAAAAAATGACAAACCAGGCGGGCTCCGGCTGTTCCTATACGATTCTTATAGTGGATGATGAACCGACCAACAGAATGGTATTACGGGAAAGCCTGCAAAGAGCTGGCGCAGGCATAGTCGAGGCTGAAGATGGACGCCAGGCTATTGATTACTGCATGACCCGGGATTTTGACTGTATTTTCATGGATTGTCAGATGCCGGTGGTCGACGGCTTTGAGGCCACTGAAAAAATCCTGGCAAATGCTGCTGACAGCAACAGACCCATTCCTCCCATCATTGCCCTGACCGCTGATGCGACCCTGGATACCAGGCAGCGGTGTCAGGACACCGGCATGAAAGATTATCTCCTGAAACCGTTAAATTTTGATGAGCTTAAACAGGTAATAGGCAGGCAACTCCCGGATTTGCAGGTCCATATCCAGGGACGACACGTTATTGACCGTGACAACGAAGGGGAAAGCAAAGCGGGTGATATGATTATTAACCCGGAAAAACTTGAAAAACTGGGCGACAACATCGGGAATCTGGGCCCGGTCATCACTGTTTTTCTCCAGACTTTAAACAGTCGTTTTACCGATATAAGCCGGGCGGTGCAGGCAAAGGACGCGGATGCCATCGCCCGGGCCGCGCACACTCTGAAGGGAAGCAGCAGTCAGTTCGGCGCCGAAGAGCTCTCGGGCCTGTGCCGACGGATGGAAGACATGGGCCGCAGCCATAACATCTCCCAGGCCGACCCCCTTTTGCGTGAAATCGGACGGGCGGCCGAGCGATTGCGGGAAGAGCTGAGCCGCCGGGGAACAGGCAATAGTCACTCCTCAACCTGAGGCCAGGAAAACATTCCAGACACAAATCACCAGTTCCTGATGCGGGCAGAGGTAAAAAACTTGATAAAGCGTTTGTGATCCTGCATTATACTATTATGAACAGTCTTTTTTCGGCATGTCCATCCATCAATGGGGCAGCACTCTTTTTTGAAAAATCTGCATGATGACATCTTTACTATTTTACGGAGCTTGCACACGTAGTGGCGACTACTTTTTTCCATGATACCGTTCCCTTGATCCTCGTTGTTGACGATGACGAGGTCATCCGTCTTCTGCTCCGGCAATTCCTGGAAGGTGAGGGCTACAAGGTTGAAGAGGCTGCAAATGGGCAACAGGCGCTGCATAAGCTCGCAACCGGATATTTTGACATGATTATCATGGATATTGCCATGCCGGGTGCGGACGGACCGGCTATCTGCCAGTCCATTACCTCATCCCTGGCCAAGGCGCCACCTATCCTGATGATAACAGCTCTGGACAATGAAACATTTGTCGACCGGTCTTTCCAGGCAGGAGCCGTGGACTATATCCGCAAACCTATCCACTGGTCGGTGTTGAAAAACCGCATCCGTTATATCCTTGGTTCCCACCGGGCAACCCAGGAGCTTGAACTTCTTTCCCGGCAATATGAAATGATTCTCGACGCCGCGGCCAACGGTATCTGCGGTGTCGATGAGAACAGAATTATCTCTTATATCAATCCCGCCGGTCTTGCCATGCTCGGCTATGAGGATCAGGATTCGATAACCGGTCTTCCCTATGACACCGTGATCAGGATATCCATGCCGGGCAGCGATGAATTTGACCTGGATTGCTGCCCCTTTTTCCTTGATGAAAGCCTGACCGGCTCCAGCCATTTTGATGAAGTTCGCATGTTGCGCAAAGACGGGACCAGCTTTCCGGCCGATTTCAGGGCCACCCCCATATTTCAGGGTTCCCGAATCGCCGGTGGCGTGATTGTCTTCCAGGATGTTACCGAACGACAGCAGGCGGCCGAGCTCATCCGCTACATGGCAAACCATGATTCACTCACCAACCTGCCCAACCGTAACTATCTGCGCAAACGGCTGCCGCAGGCAATATCACTGGCAAAGCGTCATAAAAGACTTCTCTGCCTGCTCTTTGTCGATCTGGACCGCTTCAAGCCGATCAACGACACTTACGGCCACGGCACAGGTGATATTGTGCTGGCAAAGGTCGCCCAGCGTCTGACAGGGATTCTTCGTACCTCTGACTCCGTCTGCCGGCTCGGTGGTGATGAATTTGTTATCCTGCTGGAGAGTTCCTCCACGGTCGAGGGTGCTGAACTGGTAGCGGAAAAGGCCATTGAGACACTCAACGAACCAATAGAGGCTGACGGGCACGTCTGTTCCATCGGCGCCAGTATTGGTATTTCCGTATTCCCCGATGATTGTCAGGATGCCGAGACCATGCTCAGGCACGCGGACATTGCCATGTACGAGGCCAAAACAAAGGGCCGCAACCGCTGGCAGCGTTTCAGCAATGATCTTGACGTGAAGACGGACGGTAAATAATTTCCCGGCCTATTGGTCCTGCATCCGGCTTGTCGTGTTGAGAATCAATGTGGTTTTCTGAAATGGAGCCGGATACAGGCTGTTGTGAGGGCCGAGGGATGTTATCACTGATATGGCTTTGGCGGCAATAATTTTTTTTGCATTTAACGTTCACCATCAAGAGGGCGCAAAAGAAGAACTGTTTTTGTGCAACAATTGTGCAGCAATCGTACAAAAATGGCGCAGCTTTTGCGACGCCGAATTGCTTTGTTCGCTTACCTATAAGAAGCATGCCAAGCTTTAATGTCATCAAGAAATCGTTTTCTATCTTCAGGCGTAGCAAATGCCTTCTCTGGAACGATAAGTGCATTTCCATTCTTGTGTGTAATTATCACACGGCCAGAATCTTCCTCGATTGACGCAACCTCCTTCCAATTGCGCCCACCTCTTTTTTTTCCGATTTTGGTATTCCATCCTTCTTGGCCAACATTTAACGTGCGCTCTTTACTTTTAAATAACAATTGTGGAATCGCCGATGATATTGCCATAATGGATAGCAGGAAAATGCCAAAGTATTTCACCCAGATAAGCGGATCTGTGCTCTTGGTACCCAGCCTCATAAATCCAACGCATAATAATACAGCGATGGATGCATGAATTCTCCAGAGGCGATATTTCCATACTTTCCAATACCAACGCCAGATTTCAGATCGTAATGATGAATATTTAAGCTTATATTTCATTTAAGCTAACGTTTATTTATCCAGCACAAGGGTGCGGATAATATCTGTTTTCCCAATCACGCCGACCAGTTTTTCCCCGTCCATCACCGGCAGGGTATGCACCTGACGTTCGGCCATCAGGGTTGCTACCTCGTCAAGGGGGGTATCCGGGGTCACGGAAATCAATTCGTGGGAACAGATGTCACCAACCTTGGTTGCCGCCATCTTTTTAATGTCCTTTTCCATCTTTTCCGGGTTTTCCAGGAAAACAAAGGAATCGAGAATTGCCACAACCGTTGGGATATGCACCTTTTTGTTCTGGTCAATCAGATCGCTTTCCGTTGCCACTCCTATTACCTGATCGTTGTCATCCAGGACCGGAACCCCACTTATCTTGTTTTCATACAACAATTTGGCAAGCTCTTTTACCGACATGAACTCTTTGGCGGTAATAACATCGGTAGTCATTATATCCTTTGCTTTCTTCATCGTGTTTCTCCCATAAAGTTGCGACATTTCTGTATGGCCACCGGTAGTTCGGCGGCAACTTCGGACGCCGTATATCCGTATTCCTTTTGAGTTGCGATCAAATCAGCGGCCAGGCCGTGCAGATAAACACCTGCGCAGGCGGCATCCCAGGCGTCCATCCCCTGGGCAAGAAGGCTGCCGATCAATCCGGCCAGCACATCACCCATGCCGCCAGTGGCCATGCCCTGGTTGCCGCTGGTGTTTATTGCCCACTTACCCTGGTTGTCGGCGACCACGGTCCCGGCCCCCTTGAGTACGGTGACAATTTTTTGTGCTTGTTTTTGTTCCTCTTCATGTTTCAGACAAAATGATAGAGCCGCCTGCAGCCGGTTGGCCTGAATTTCATTGGTTGCCAGGCCGGTGAGGCGGGCCATTTCACCCGGGTGTGGTGTCAGAATGCGCGGACCGCCCGGCTGGACAAGAACATCACGATGCAGACCAAGGATGGTAAGGGCATCTGCGTCCACGACCATGGGCAGAGGAACCTCGCGATACAGGAGCAGGACAAGTTCTTCTGTCTGTTCATCGGTGCCGATGCCGGGGCCAAGGACTATGGCTTTTTTGCCTATTGCCGCGGCAAGGATATAGTCGACATCGTCAATGGACAGGGAGGTGGACGCTGCATCGGGCAGCACCAGGGTCATGGCCTCGATCAGGCTGGCTTCCATGACCGGATTGAGGTTCTTCGGTACCACACTGGTAACAAGGCCGCAACCACTGGTCAGGGCGGCCCGGCAGCAGAGAATGGCGGCTCCGGTCTTTCCTTCCGAGCCGGCAAGGACCAGCAGGTGGCCATGGGTCCCCTTGTGTGAATCTGTCGCCCGGGCTGGCAGGGAATTTGTTATTTCCCGGGTAATCGCCTGGCCGCGCAAGGGTATTTCCTGGTACGCCTGTCGGGGAATGGTAATATCAACGACATGCAGTTTGCCGATTCCCTGTCCTCCATGCAGATAATGGGCAGGCTTGGCCAGACCATAGGTGACCGTCAAGTCGGCAATAACACTTTTGCCAAGGGGCAGGCCTGTGTCGGTATCCAGGCCAGAGGGAAGATCAACCGCCACCACCGGCAGGTGATAGCTGGTGCGCAGGTCATTGATGATTTCGACAATCCGGCCCATATGTCCGGTCACCTCCCTGGAAAGTCCGGTTCCAAACAGAGCGTCAACGATGCAGGAAACCGGGTTGCGCATGTGGTCCCTGATAAGGGTCTGATAAATATCCTCCTTGTCAAAGGGATCAGACAGAACCAGGGAAGGGATCTGTAATTTTTCGACTATAGCGCCATTGGCAGCAGCATCGCCCCGTAATTTTTCAGGTGGGATGGTAAAAACAACCAACGGACGGGCCCCGGCTGTCAACAGATGCCGGGCAATGACCAGGCCGTCGCCGCCATTATTGCCAGGTCCAACAAAGATAACAACAGTCGAACCGGTTAACGGGCCAAAGGTCTCCTCCATGATGGAGACGGTGCCACGGCCGGCATTTTCCATCAGGACAATGCCTGCAATACCGTAATGTTCAATGGCACGACGGTCAAGCTGCTGCATTTCAGAGGCTTTTGCAATCTTCATGTCTGTTTTCCACTCCAGATGGTTGCGGCCATGGAAAGACAAAACCACAGCTATTTGTAATCGGTTGTCTTACCGGTAATACGAATTTCCGTAATTTCGGCGTAGTAGCATAATTCCAGGAGAACTACTTAACTGATCATTGATGGCGTCGTAAAAACTTCGATCTACTGCGTCATGTGTCCTGTGGCGGTTCTCGACATACTACCTGTATAGTCAAGACCCGCCACAGAACACTACTCCTTGTATATCTGTGTTTTTACTTGCCCATCTTTAAGCATTGTCTGGACTTTTTACGAGTTCATCATCATTGGCACTCCTGTTATGACTATATTCATTATCAGCGGCAAGGGCAAATATGATCAGCCAGCATGCAATCTATCTTTCTTTCCCCTGTACAATCAACCTGTTCTTGTTTATTATGACTTTGTCATGCGGAGGCAAAAAACCATACCGCCCGGTTTATCGAGCAACCGCCCCGAGTTACAAACATCTATGGAACACAACCATGACCCAGCAGAACTCGAAATCAGCTGCCAAGGCAAATGTCTCTCCCAAGCCAAAAAACAAAGCAAAGACGAAAAGTGTTGCAAAGCAGAAATTTGATTTGAACGATCCCCAATGGTATCTCAATCGTGAGCTTACCTGGCTTGAGTTCAATCGACGGGTTCTGCACGAGGGACAGGATGACCGAACCCCCTTGCTTGAGAGGATCATGTTCCTCTCCATTGTCGGTTCCAATCTTGATGAATTTTTCATGAAACGGATCGGCGGCCTCAAGCAGCAGGTCGGGGCCGGTGTGAAAAAACTCACGGTCGATGGCCGGACACCGGGCCAGCAGATTGAAGAGTGTTATGAGGTCGTCCGTGACCTGCTGGCCAAACAGCAGACCCTGGAAGAACAGCTGCTTCGTCTACTGGCCAAAAAAAATATTCGTATTGTCAACTATCTGCAACTGACCGATAACCAGCAGAAAGAGGTGGATAAATATTTTGCGGACAACATCTATCCCCTGCTAACGCCACAGGGCATGGATCCGGCCCATCCATTTCCCTTTATCTCCAACCTGTCGTTAAACCTGCTGGTTGCCACCCGGTTCAAAAATGACGAACATGTCTTCTTCAACCGGATCAAGGTCCCGACCGGCATAGGAATTCCGAGATTTATCAGGATCGGCAAGGCACACCTGTATGTACGGTTTGAAGACGTTATCGCCAATAACCTGTCGGCGATTTTTCCGGATATGCTCATAGAGAGCTGTGAGCTGTTCAGGGTGACCAGAAACGCGATCACCGAGAAAACCCTGGACCAGGCCAACGACCTGCTCTCTATGATCGAAACAGCCCTGCGGGACCGAAAATTCGCCGAAATAGTCCGCCTTGAAGTCGGTTCCTGCATGTCGCCGTCCCACCGGGGCATGCTGGCAGCGGAACTGGGCATTGACGAGGAGCGGGATGTCTTTGCCGTGGACGGGATCATGGCCAAAAGGGACCTTTTTCAGATTGCCTCCATTGATCGGCCTGACCTCCATTATCCGCCCCACCAGCCCTTTGACCATTATCGGCTGGCCGGTGATTCGCCCAATATTTTTCACCTTATCCGTGAAGAGGGCGCAATTCTTCTCCAGCATCCCTATGAATCTTTCGAGTCGTCGGTGGAGCGGTTTCTCAAGGAGGCGAGTACCGATCCCAAGGTGCTGGCCATCAAAATGACCCTGTACCGGACATCATCCGATTCCCGGGTCATCCAGTACCTGCTTGATGCCGCTCAGAACGGCAAACAGGTGGCGGTTGTGGTCGAGCTCAAGGCCCGGTTTGACGAATCGGCAAATATCCACTGGGCCGGTTACCTGGAACAGGCCGGGGTGCATGTCACCTACGGTGTTGTCGGGCTGAAGACCCATTCCAAGGTCATCTTTGTTATTCGCAGGGATTTTAACGGCCTTAAACGCTACGCCCATATCGGCACCGGCAACTACCATGCCGGCACCGCCAGAATTTATAGTGATCTCGGCCTGCTGACCTGTGATGCCGATATTGGCAAGGACCTGACTGAACTCTTTAATTACCTGACCATGGGCTATGCCCCGGCCAGAAAATATAAAAAATTGCTGCCGTCTCCCAAACTGTTGAAAAAAGGACTGCTCAACAGGATTGACAGGGAAATCTCCCTTCAGGAAAAGGGGAAAGAGGGCCTTATCCAGTTCAAAACCAATGCCCTGGAAGACAAGGATATCACCCGGGCCCTGTACAGGGCATCCCAGGCCGGGGTGCATGTTGATCTCATTGTCCGCGATACCTGCAGGCTGCGCCCGGGAATAGAAGGGATTTCCGACAATATCCGCATTATTTCCATTGTCGGTCGATTCCTGGAACATAGCCGTATCTATTATTTTAAGAATAACGGCGACGAGGAATATTTTATCGGTTCTGCCGACATTATGAAACGAAACCTCGAGGACCGGGTCGAGGTGGTCACGCCTGTTGAACCTAAACTCCTGCAGCGGGAGTTGCGCAAAATCCTTGATGTCCAGCTCAATGACCATCGCGGGGCCTGGGAGATGCAGCCGGATGGAACCTATATTCAGTTGCAGCCGACCGGCAGGGATGATCAACGCAGTTCCCAGGAACAGCTTATTGAGCTGGCGGCCGACCGTCTGGCCGAGGCGCGTCGGCTTTCAAAAAAGAAACGGAAGAAAAAAATCGCCAAACGGAAAAAATCAGGCCGATGAGAAAACGATTACGCATAGATGTCGACTACCGGCGCGATTGCTGATGGGGCCTGAAAGACGTGCGGACACGTCTGGACAGGACCGGCAAGGGGTCGGTTTTCTGTTGCATCTGTGACCAGGCAATGGCCCGGAAAATAGAACCGATTATCCGTGAAGCAGGAGGAAAAATCATTGCCAGGGACAACCGATCTTATGGTGTTGTCTTTCAGATTGAAAAGGGGTGATTTTTTTAGTTAATGGTTTTCGGATCCTGTTGCAGCCAGGTCGGAAAATCCTTCCTCTCCCGATAAACGCTATTTCCCTGGCACCAAAGAATCCGCCAGCTGGACAACCTCTGGTGTTGCCCGGATGTCATCCTTTGTTTTCGGCTGCCAGCGCAGGCCGCCCTTGAATCCGTATCCCCGGACAAGATACAGATGATGGACGAGCTGTCTGCCAAGCCACGGTGAGTTTCTGTATATTTTTATCTCCCGCGGCGGATCTATCCTCTCAAACAGCCCGGCCAGCCGGTCGGCCATTCCCTTCCATTCATAGATGCCAACCGCATCCTTGCCCAGAAGCATGGCATCATCAAACCAGTAATCATACACATTGGGCCGCGCCCACCTGTTGATGGAAACGGTTTTCGGCTGTCCCGGCATATAAAAGGCGAGCTCGCTTGCCTGTTGGTACCGGAGGCCAAAGACAAAGGTATTACCGGGATCTGGCATGGACCGCAATTCCCGATCAACAATGAGGCCCAGTCGGTCCCATCCGGTTGTTTCCCGGGCAATGCGGTCAAGTTTGATGGGCAGTGGCAAAACCGGGTAGATGAGTTGCGCAAGAAGGGGAATCGTGATGACATAGGCCAGGATAATTCCTGTATTCCAGAACCTGGTGGAACGGGGCCGGCAGCCACCACGACCGGGGCTGTACAGGGCGGCCACAAGGATCATGGCTGCAATATAGGCTGGTGCCGGCCAGTTACCATAAACCCGCACATGAAAGGCAAGGACAAGAAAAACAACAAAGGTTGTCGCCGACATCCAGCGGAGAAAGGACAGATCCGCTGGCTTGATCCGGTTTGAGGAAAAACTTCCAAGCCAGGCCATGAGTAGCATTATAAAAACGACAGGGGAGAGAAGCAGGGCCTGGACGCCGATAAAATCACCGATATAGCGCAAAGTGAGAAAACCGTGTTTTCCCATGCCGCCCTGGTAGAGGACATGGCGAAAGGTGGCCCAGCCATTGTCAGCATTCCAGATCAGCACCGGCGTAAAGCATGCAATTCCAAGTATCAGGCCAAGCCATGGCCAGGGAGTTGCCAGTTGTTTTCGATACGACGGGGTAGTGAGCATGCAGAAAAACAGGGAGGGCAAAAACAGGATCATGGTATACTTGGACAACAAACCCAGACCGAACCATATGCCGCAGGCAAGCCAGTGGCCGGGTGAGCGGTCACCAAGGGCCATGCCGCTGTGATAACAGGCCGCTGCCCAGCATGGAAGAAGCAGGCCGTCCGGGGTGGCGATCAGGGCGGCGCCGTTAAACAGTACAATCCCCTGGAAACAGAGAAGGGCATGGAATCCGCATCGACAGGAAAACCAGCGGCCAGCCAGCAGAAAGATATAGATTGATGCAACAGTCATGCCAACAACCGTGGGCAGACGGACGGCAAATTCATGTTGGCCGAAGATTTCGGTTGCCAGACGGATGGTCCAGGCGATCATGGGGGGATGATCATGGTAGCCCAGGGCAAGATACCTGCTCCATTGCCAGTAGTTTGCCTCATCCGGGTCCAAAAGAAAACGACTGCTGATATAGAGCCGGATGACCAGGGCAATGAGGATCACCAGCCAGGAGGCAACCATGCAGTTCCACTGTTTTGTTGTCTGCATCGCCAAATTATTAAAACATATCGAAAAATATTAAAAAGTTTTGTCTTGCCCCGCCGCTATCTCAAGCTGGTCCAATACTGGACGGATCAGGGAAAAAACCTGGTCCACGGTTATTGCCTGCATACATTTATTGTCGGTGCAGGGTGTTTTTCGGTGGTTGGCGGCGCTGACGCAGGGCGAGCAGGCAAGGCCTGCAAAAATCGGGGTGGAATTACCCAGGGACCCATAGAGCGCCGGAGTTTCCGGACCAAAGAGAACAAATGTGGGCAGGGGAGTGATGGCGGAAAAATGACCGGGGCCGGAATCATTGGTCACCATCAGGGCAGCCATGGAATACAGGACCGGCAGTTCTGCAAGTTTCAATGCTCCAGCACAGTTGAGACATCTGTCCGATCCTGTCCGGGCGCACATCTCCGCTGCCTCTTCATGTTCTCCGGGTGCGCCTGTGATCAGGACCAGCACATCCTGCCGGTGGCCGAGAATGGCCCTGATCAGTTCCTCGTAGCGCGATCGCGGCCAGCGCCGTTGCGGTAGCAGTTCACTGGCATTGGGATTGATCAGCACAAGATGTGCCTGCCCGTCAATGTCCCTGCCCGTGTATTTGGCAAGCAGGTTGCGTATGCGCTCTTGTTCACAGGTCGGGCATTTATACTGCGGCAGGACCAGTTCGTCATCTTCGACTCTTTTTTTCGAGTAGGGAACTTCCTCTTCATCGGCAAGCAGGCCATTGATCATGGCAAGGAAATTTTTTGCAATATGGATATGGGGATTGTAGGCGATACGATGGGTCAGCAGTTCGCCCCGGTACAACCCTTCGTTATGGAAGCTGTAAAAACCAACCCGGCGGCAGCACCCGGAAAGAAAGGACAGGATCGCGGTAAACCGGGAAAACAGCTCCAGGTCAACAACCGTGTCTATCCTGTTTTTGCGGCACCAGAAAAAAAATGTGATTGTATCCAGAACAAGGAGGAAGAGGTTGTTTTCCCTCAAGGTGCGGATATTTTCCGGGGCAATGGTGGCTGTCAGGGCAAGACTTTCTTTATTCTTTGCAAATATAAGAAAAAAGAGCTCGGCATCAAGTTCTCTTTTTGCCTTGTTAAGGGCCGGATCAACCAGAATGGTCGAGCCCATTTCAGAGAGTTCGATAAAGAGAATGCGTTTTATCGGCCCCTGTTGTCTTGCAACAAACAACCTGCCAAATCGTTTGGCAATGGTCAGCAGGAAGGTTAGTGGTATTCCGGCCCATTTGTCAATGGCCCGCATGGTGTCAACATTCATAGTGGGTATATACCTTGTGGTTTACAGGCTGTGTTTTTGCCGCAGGTAAATAAAAAGTCCGGGCAGCGAGGCAACCAGGGCCGTCAGTCCATAGAGCAGGGAAAAGGATACGACCCTGGCCTTGTCCGCCCCGATGAGAAGAAAAAATCCTACCAGGGCCCCTTCCCTAATACCCCACCCGGCCAGGGACACCGGCAGTATCGTCAGCAGGACAACCGGCGGCACCAGCACCAGATAGATTGAAAGCGAATATTCAAGCCCCATGCCCCGGCCCAGCAGGTAGAAGGCGGTCATGGCCAGCAAATGTGTTACAACCGAAAGTAAGAGCTGGATACTGGCCGATGACAGGGTAGAGTAGACTTGGTAATAGCGTTCGGACAACCGGGTAAGATACCCTAAATACCGGGACTGGGCAAGAAAGGGCAGTCTGCGGAGGAAATAGAGGCCAACGATAACCGCCAGCATGAGCAGCAGGATGGTGAAGAGCAGGATGGTGATTCTATGGGGCAGAATGGTTCTGTTGCCGGCAAGGGCCGCAATATTGAGGAGCAGGAGCCCGGCAAGACCAATGATCCGATCAATAAAAACGCCAAAAAATGCGTCTTCAGTCGGGCCGATGCGCGCACAGTCAAGGATGCGCAGACCATCACCGCCTATACTTGTAGGCAGGCCCTGATTAAAAAAGGCCCCCTTGAAATAGCTTTTCAAAAAAAAGGAAAAGGGACGGTCAAAACCTATCCTGCGCATAATCAGAAACCACCTGCCGGCGGCAACGGTATTGCTGGCAAGCTGCAGAACAAGGGCTGCCAGCAGTATCAAGGGATTGATAGAGGTTATCTGCTGCCAGGTCCGCTGAAAGTCGACCTGTTGGAGGATAAAGAACAGGAGCAAACCGGTTATGGCCAGTTTTATACCGTATTTCATGGCTCTACGGATTCCGGTTTCTCTGAGATCAGTTTCTTGCAGAAACGACAGGGCTTGAAACCGGCCTGCTCGGCGATCCTGGTATTGATAAATTGGATGGTGCAGTTTTCACAGTCATAGTGTTCACATCCCGGCAGATGATATACCATGGACAGACTGTTGGCATGAATGATGAGTTCCGCACCTGTCTGTTGTCCTTCGCCCTGATCCTTTTTCCTTCTCCTGCTCAAAAGTTGCCGGACAAGGGTTGATAGCCGATTGATGACCGGCGCAATAAAACGTTCCTGGAATCTGACCAGCATGTCTGCCAGGGGAGTGGGTAGAATGCCCTTTTCCTTTTCGGTTCGGTTAAAAATGTAGAGGGCCAGGAGGAAAAAAATAATGTTGGGCAGCCACATGCCAAAGACAAGGGGCAGGTGCTGGTCCTCGACCAGCACCTGGGCGATTGTGTACATAATATAGTACAGGACAAACAGACCCAGGCCGATGGGGATGCCGATGGCCCTTTTACCGGGACGAGCCTGCAGCCCGAGCGGCATGCCAAGCAGGCTGAGGATAAAACAGCCCACCGGCAGTACCAGGCGATGATGAAATTCGGTCAGATAGCGGATCCTGCTTTTCACAGGCAGGTTGGGATCATGGCCGGCAGCCAGTAGCTGGTCCTGGGTCATGGATCCGCGATCAAGAATGGTGACGTCATCGCCGTCAATCCTGGTGGGCGGCCGCAGGGGGATTTGGAGCTGATAACGTTTAAAATGGATTATCTGGTTGTCAGGGCCGTCGGTGGCATGCAGGGTGCCGTTTCTGAGAACAATGGTAACCAGCATTCTGTTGACTTCGGCCACCATGTGACCTTCCCTGGCCATGGTAATAATGGGCTGGACACGATTGCGCATGTCAGAGACATAGACACCATGCCAGGTTTCCTGCTCGTCAATGGAGTCCACGTACACCACCAGATCGCCCAGGGCCTCGGTAAACTGTTTTTCCTTGATTCCCTTGTCAATCTTTTCCTTGGCAAGCTGGAACATCAACTGGCGCATGGCCACCTCGCCGGCAGGAATCAGGCGGATGGAAAAGAAACCGGTCAGCAGGGCGATTGCACCGGTGACCATGATAACGGCCGGCAGCATCTGCCGTAGGCTGATTCCGCATGCCTTAAAGGCAAGGATCTCCCGGTCATTGGTCAGGCGGGTAAAGGCGATGATGACCCCGGTCATGCTTGCCATGGGAATGACATAGAGCAACATGTGGGGAAAGATATAGGAAAAGAGCCGGATAAAATCGGCAAAACCGATACCAAGTCCAAGGACAACATCAAGCAGGGGAATCAGGCGAACGAGAAAAAACACACCATAGAGGATGAGAAAACTGGCAAAAAAAGGGGCCAGCAGTTCCGTGGCGATATAGGAATAGAGCAGCAGGGGAAGACGTATCCGGGGCATGGGCGCGTTCGCACCGGTTGACCGTGGTCAACCGGTGGGTCTGTTCAGGAGTGAAACCGGCGGTTATCTGCCGATGAAACGGTTGATATTTACCTCTATCCAGTGCTGGTCCCACCACTCTTTCGGGGTAACAAAAATTCCGTGGACCAGTATGGAAAAATGAAGATGATCGCCTCCGGCCATGCCGGTGGCTCCGGAATGGGCAATGGTCTGATTTTTGGTGACCATGGCGCCGACAGTGGTATCAAAACGGCTGAGATGCGCATACAGGCTGAACACACCCTGGCCGTGATCAAGAATGATGGTATTGCCGTAAATGCCGAGATAGTCGGCAAAGACCACCTTGCCGTTGTTGGCCGCCTTGATGGCAACCCGGGCCGTGGAAGCAATGTCCATCCCGAGATGGGTCTGATGGTCAATGACCCTTCCCTTGTAATAATAGGTACGCTGGTCGGCAAATCCGGCCCTGCCGGCACCGGGCATCCGGATAAAATGATCATGCCAGAACCTTTTGGGGGAGGGTTTGCTGCATATCTCTTTGATTGTTCTGGCGTTGCGCCTGCGGATTTCATTATTGGTAAAGATGTATTTTTCAAGCATGCTTCCCGTCAGTTCAGGATAATGCTCTTCAAATTCCGGAATCTTTCTCTTGAGAAATCCTTCGCCGACATTGATCCGGTCCTTTTTTTCAGCAACCTTGCGCAGGGTGATGGAAAAACCGGCCTTGCCGGTATTACCGGCCTCATCGATGGCCATTACCTGTGTTTTTTCAAGCTTACCTTTATCCCAGGGCAGTGCGATAAAGGCGACAAACAGTTTTTTACCATTCACCGGGTAGCCGGGAAAAAACAGGTCGTCGATCTCCACCCCATGTTTGACAGCCGGTTCTGACAGGGTATAGGTGACAATACCGGAACCGCCGGGACGAATATACTGTTGGGCATGGTCAATGGCTACCCGGGGCGGCCTGGTGTCAACGGTTACCGGCAACCTCAGAATGGTCTCGTTTCCCTTGAACATTCCGTTTAATGAAAAATCCCTGGCGGAAATAACAAGCGTTGCCTTGCCGTCTTTCACTCCTGTCTTCCGGACATCCACCTCAACGGTTTCAGCAAGGTCATGCGGCCCGGCAGCGCCAAACCATGCTTTGCGCTGAAAGGTACGGTTGAACAGCTGCTTTTGCCGGCCATTCTGTTCTATGGCAAAAACCACTGAGGCAAGCCCGCTTTTTTTATCTCCTGCGACAAAGGGTATTTTCACATGGGATCCTAAAAAGCTTATCTCCCTCTTTATGGTCACAATCGGTTTTTCCGTCTCAAAAAGGATAAAGGCGGCGGCTCCAAGTCCGGCAACAAGAAGAACCAGCAGGGTGATCAGTATATTGCGTCCGGTATGACTTTTACCTCGACGTCTGAGTCTGTTCTTACGGGCCATGTTTTTTGTACTGTTCAGTAGTTAATTATTCGGAATAATGTAAATTTTGTTGTATTTTTTTATTGCTGAAGGGGGGCGGGAGATATAGGGCAAGCGCCGGATATCGGGTTCGTTCCTGCAGAAAAAATGGCCTGACGCCTGCTTTACAGGTTCGGGCAATTATTGATGCCATATAATCTCATAACGCGTGCTGTGCATATCAGCCACCGGCAAAATGGTAAATCGTTTTCCCGATTCCTGTTCCAGTTGTTCAATATGCCTGGTTTCTTCAGTCAGCAGCATGTCCGCAACCCGTGGATGGACCTTGATTGTCACCTTATCACCGTCGATTTTCTCGCTTTCCCTGGAAATTTTACGGAAGATGTCATAGCAGACTGAACGGCGGGACTTGATTTTGCCATCGCCCCCGCAGTAAAAGCATGGTTCACAGAGCATCTGGTCAAGGCTCTGGCATGAGCGTTTCCTGGTCATCTGCACCAGGCCAAATTCGGACAGTTTAAGAATATTGACCCGGTTCTTGTCCGACTGCATGGCTTGCTGAAAAGTTGTGTAGAGCTGTTCCCGGTGCTCTTCACTGTCCATGTCGATAAAGTCGACAATAATAATGCCGCCGATGTTCCGTAATCTGAGCTGGTAGGCGATTTCTCTGACCGCTTCCATATTGGTCTTGAAAATGGTCTCGGCCAGGTCGTTTTTACCGACAAAGCGTCCGGTGTTCACGTCGATAACAGTCAGGGCCTCGGTGGTTTCAATGATAATATACCCCCCTGACCGCAGCCAGACTTTTTTGTCAATGGCCCGATTGATGTCCCCTTCGATGCCAAAGGCCTCAAACAGCGGGGTCGATCGGTGCCAATGGGATATTTTTCCAAGCAGATGGGGAGCAAAGGTCTGTACAAATGAGGTCAGTCGCTCATACACCGGCTGCGAATCAATGATGAGCTCCTCCACATCCTCTGTAAACAGATCGCGCACCGAGCGAAGTACCATGTCCAGGTCACGATGGACAAGGCTCGGCACCTTGGCCCGGGAGGCAACAGCGGTGATTTCATCCCAGAGAACGAGCAGAAATTCCATGTCAGCCTCCAGTTCCTCATTACTGATACTTTCGGCAACTGTCCTGACAATAAAGCCGGTTCCCTGTGGGCGAAGCTGCTCGATGGTTTCCCGGAGCCGCTGCCGAACCTCCTCATTGGTAATTTTTCTTGAAATACCGATATGGTCGGTCAGGGGCATGAAGACAAGATTTCGACAGGGCAGGGTGATATGACAGGTCAGCCTGGCGCCCTTGGTGCCAATGGGCTCCTTGGAGATCTGGACAAGAATTTCCTGGCCCTCCCTGAGTAGTTTGTCAATGGAGGGATGGGCTTCATAACGGGCCGCCCCTTCCCCGTCAAGGGAACCCGTCAATGGTTGGACATTGCACCCCTGATATTGCTGTGTTGCCCGGTTATCTATCTCTTTTTGTTCGATGTGGACATCATCAACGTACAAGAAGCCGGTCCGTTCAAGGCCGATATCAACAAAGGCCGCCTGCATGCCGGGAAGGACCCGGACCACCCGGCCGAGATAAATATTACCGATCAGTCCCTTTTCAGCCGGCCGTTCCAGGTGGATTTCGAGCAGGGTATTCTTTTCGACCAGGGCAATCCTGTTTTCATAGGGCGTGGAGTTGATGAGAAGTCTGGTTGCCATACAAGTCTGCCGGTCGTCGGATTTTCGTATAAAGGCAGCCCTGAAGGGGTGATGTTTTTCCCTTATGTTGCGACTGCTTTTTCAGGTCAATGGTTCTGTTTGCAATAAACAAATTATTATACTACAGAAGATCATCTTTGTGCATAATAATCTGGAGCAGGGAAGAATGCATGCCCTGTATATATACCAGAGCATAATCCATTCTCCTGTTGGCAATTATCTTGATTTCCGTCATTCTTCCCACGTTTAACCGGGCCGCTTACCTGAAGCGGGCCATAGACTCTATTATTGATCAGCAGCGACAGCCGGATGAACTGATTATCATTGATGACGGGTCAACGGACAATTCTGTCCAGGTTATCAGGGAGGTATGCGGGCGAGCCGAATTTCCCGTGCATCTTGTCCGGCAGAAAAACAGGGGCGCCGCCACGTCCCGTAATGTCGGTATTCTGCGGGCCAGGGGCGAACTCCTCTGTTTTCTTGATTCCGATGACTGGTGGGACCCGGGGAAAATCGCCATCCAGGCATCACACCATGAGAAAAATCCGGATATTTTCATCTCCCATACCAGGGAAATCTGGTTTCGCAACGGGGTGCGGGTCAACCAGAAAAAAAAACACACCCCGGCAAACGGATTTATCTTCAGCAGGTGTCTGGGCATGTGCGTGGTCGGCATGTCAACGGTTATGGCCAGACGGCAACTGTTTGACCGCTTTGGCCTCTTTGATCCCGATCTTCCCTGTTGCGAGGATTATGACCTCTGGCTGCGCGTGGCCAGGAAGGTGCCCTTTTTTTTGGTTGATCGTGCCCTGACCCTGAAAGAAGGCGGACGACCGGACCAGCTTTCCCGGATTTACCGGCAGGGCATGGACCGTTTTCGTATCCGGTCCCTAGAGAAACTGCTGGCAAGCAACCTTCTGTCACCTAAACAGACAGAAGAGACCATTGCCGAGCTGGAACGGAAATGCCGCATTTACGGCCATGGCTGTATAAAACACGGCCGGCAGGAGGAAGGGGAACGGTACCTGGCCCTGCCGGCACGATTCAGGCGTGGTCGGTCCACGGAATAACCACAGGATTATCGATGACAAGGACAAAAGGTTACGGCGATCCGGCCCGATATATTACCAGCCTGCATGTGGAAGAGGAATGTTTGTATCTTCCCTACACCCGCGAAATTATCAAGCGGGCAGCTCTGCCGGTTCAGGTGATTGGGCGGGGGCAGTCTCCGCAGATTGGCGGACAATACCCGGCCAATCTCGGCACGGGCAAACACCATCTGCTGCTTGCTAAAAACCGCGGTGCCTTTTTCAAGCCCTGCCCGGGCACCAGGGAATATCGCTGCTGCGATTACCAGGTGCTCAACATCGGCATGGGCTGCCCCATGGACTGCGTGTATTGTATTCTGCAGGCCTATCTGAACAATCCATGGATAAGTTTTTTTGTCAACATTGACAACCTTTTTACCGAAATCAACCAAGGCATTGCAACGGCAGGTGATCGATTTTTCCGTATCGGCACCGGTGAATTCACCGACTCCCTCGCCCTGGACTCCCTGACTGGGCTGAGCAAACACCTGGTTACCTTTATGAGCACTCAGACCAGGGCGGTGCTGGAATTAAAAACCAAGAGCGCTGTTATCGACAACCTGCGCGGCCTTGACCACCGGGGCCGGACGATTGTTGCCTGGTCACTGAACAGTCCACCCATAATGCGGGCAGAGGAAATACGCACCGCCACCCTTGAAGAACGTCTTGCCGCGGCAAGGCAATGTGCGGACTGGGGGTATCGTCTTGCCTTTCATTTTGATCCCATCATCTATCATCAGGGTTGGCAGGATGGATACAAAAAGACCATCCACACCCTTTTTGACCAGGTGCCGGCCGACCGGATAGCATGGATCAGCCT
>WFZC01000268.1 GCA_015489765.1 Desulfobulbaceae bacterium | reverse complement strand
CGTATTGTATCCCTGCCGGGATTCTGCCGAAAATGGTAGCCATGACAAGGTCGCAAACCTTTTTTTTACCATTTAACCATGGAGGATCCCATGAACGAACAACATCGAGAAGACGTTGCCCTGTTCCGGTTCGGCGTCATCAGTGATCTGGTCTGCTCTCGTCATGATCCCGGTGAACTGGCCGAGTTGATCAGGAAGAAAAGCAGCCGGCGCTGGCAGATTCCCCACTCGGAGAAAACCAGGATTTCCGAATCTACAATCAGGCGCTGGCTCAGGCTGTACGAGCAGAGCGGCCGTCAGCTCAGCTCGCTGTATCCGGCTTTTCGCAGTGACCGGGGCCGGAGCAGGAGGGTGGACGAAGAGACCATCCTGTCGCTGGTCCGGTTGCGCAAGGAGATGCCCGAACTGCCGGTCAACCGGCTGCTGGTCGAAATGGAGAAGCGAAATCTCTGTCCGCCGGATCAGAACATCTCGCTGTCCACTGCCTACCGCATCCTGAAACAAGAAGGCCTATCCGGGCGGAAGGCCGATATAAAGGTGGACCGCCGCCGGTTCGAGGCCGAATACCCCAACGATATCTGGCAGTCTGATGTCATGCACGGTCCCCAAGTCGAGGTGCAGGGCAGAAAACGCAAAACCTACCTGATCGGCTTTCTTGATGACCATTCCCGCCTGCTGCCCCATGCCGAGTTTTATCTCTCGGAGCGTTTGACCTCGTGGCTGGATGCCTTCCGCCAGGCCCTGCTGTGCAGGGGGATGCCGAGAAAACTCTATGTAGATAACGGCGCCGCCTTCCGCTCCCGACATCTGGAAAGGATCTGCGCTTCCCTGGGCATTGCCCTGATCCACACCCCGCCCTATACACCCCAGGGAAGGGGCAAGATCGAACGGTTCTTCCGCACAGTCCGCTCCCAGTTCCTTCCCTGTTTCCACGGCAATACCCTGGAAGAGATCAACATCTCTCTGGATCTCTGGATCCGGGAGGATTACCACAAGCGCATCCATTCCAGCACCGGTCAGTCTCCCCTGCAACGGTTCGGGCGTCATGTGGAGATGATCAGAAAGCCGCCCCGTGACCTGGAAGATCACTTCCGCAAGGAGGTCAGGCGCAGGGTGACCAAAGACCGTACCGTCTCCATTGACGGCCGCCTCTACGAGGCCCCCACCAAGCTGATCGGCGAGCAGCTCAGCCTGCTTTTTCACGAACATAAACCCGACCAGGTAGAAATCATACACAAGGGATCGTCCCACGGTATGCTGGTCCCCCTGAACAAGCAGGTTAACGCCAAAGTAAAACGGGAGCGGCCTGTTCAGGGTGAGTTGTTCAAGGAGGAACTGTCATGAGTTACCGACCCTTCTTCGGCCTTGCCAGGGAGCCATTCTCCGCCGACCTGAGCATAGACGAGATCATGCAGACCGAGGATATCAAGGGCGTCTGCCAGCGACTGGAGTATGTCATCCGTATCGGTGCCATTGGACTTGTCACCGGTGAAGTCGGGGCCGGCAAATCTACGGCTCTGCGCTGGGCAACCGGACAGCTTCATCCATCCACCCATAAGGTGCTCTGGCTCACCGCCACATCGGGTTCCATCCTCGAGGTCTATCGCCAGCTGCTGGCAGAGCTGGACATCAACACCGCGGCCTCGTCCAGGGCGGTGCTGACCAGGATGATCAGGCAGCAGATCATTAATCTGGCCGTCAACAAGAAACAGCAGCCCCTGCTTATCATTGACGAAGCTTCCCTGCTCAGGCTGGATGTTTATGCCGAACTCCATACCCTGACCCAGTTCCAGGGAGACTCCAAACCCTGGCTGTCCATGATCCTGGCAGGTCAGAACAACCTGGCCGACAATCTCCTCTACAGGACTGCGGTTCCCCTGGCTTCAAGGATCGTGGCCCGCTCTCATCTTACGGCAGTGACAAGAGAGAAAATGGAGCAGTACATCCAGCACCATCTGACCATTGCCGGCCTGAAAACATCACCCTTTGAAGACCAGGCCATCACCGCTATTCACCAGGGATCGGGCGGACTGTTTCGCAAGGCCAATCACCTGGCAAGAGGAGCACTTATCGCCGCTGCTGCCGAAAAATCTCAAACCGTCACACCTGAACATGTCCGACTGGCGGACTCTGAATTACTCTAATCCAAGGAGGAAAACATGAAACCCGAAGACCATATCCAATTTCTGTATGAACTGATCAATCTCATCGGAGAACTGCAGGCCCTGATGGATGAATATTGTCAAAAAATCACACCGGAGGATGAAGATATCTCCGAGTTCAGCCCCCATTGTCAACAAAGAGAAATAGTCTTTTAAACCCAACCGACTTTGACTGACCACGGCCTCCTTCTCGGATGAAATATACGGTACGGGAGGGAGGTCGAACAAAATAATCAGAGAACAGTATCAAAATAATCAAGAAAACGAGGTGCAGTTAATGTGAGAAGCAACACCACCTCACGGTGGCGCCCTTGCCTTCGGCTAGTAATTTTGTTACGTTTCACAACGTTACATGGAACACTTACAGGGGACTTGAACCCCATGAGTTCACGCCCATGCCGGGCGTACACAAACTAATAAACCTGACCGCAAGCCCCTGCCATTTTTGTAAGTTTGCTGCACCGCTCTATGTTTATTGGTAGTTCAAAGGCCATTGCAACGTAGCTTGCGGCCGGTTAGGGTT
>WFZC01000267.1 GCA_015489765.1 Desulfobulbaceae bacterium | reverse complement strand
GAGGTAAAGAGCTCTTTTCTGAGATTGAGTCGTCTGCCGCCCGAAAGGGTTGATGCTCTGTTTCGGGAGAGGAAAGCGCTTCGCAAGCGCAATCTGGATGAAAACCAGGCCAGATTGCAGGCTGAAATCCTGCGGCGAAAAGGGCTGGTCTGTAGTTTGCGGCGGGTTGGGGATGCGGAAAATGCAGCGCCTACCGTTGTCAAAAGTGGCATTCGTCAACCCGTTTCTCCGAGGGCGGCCGCACCTCACAGCAAGATATTCTCCTCTGTGCAAGGCAGGCGGCAACTTCGGTTTTCCTTTCTGTTTTTGGGCACCACAAGAGAGTTTTTTCCAATCGGAATCGTCAATCTGTTATTGACCATTGTGACCGCCGGTCTCTATCTGCCTTGGGCTCACGTGAGAACTCTTCGTTATCTTTATACCAAGACGCACCTGGACGGAAACAGCTTCTCTTTTCTGGGTCAACCGCTGGAGCTGTTGAAGATCTGCCTTATACCAATGGTGATCTTGATGAGTACCTTGTTGGTGGCCTGGTTTCATCTGCCGTCGGGAGTGCTCCTCCTGGGACTGCTGGCTCTTCTGTTTCCATGGCTCAAATTGAGGTTGCTGCGCTTCGAGGCGGAAAACAGTTTTTTTCGTGACATCCCCTTCGAATTTACCGGTGATGTCAGGGGTGCCTACGTTGCATACCTGCTCTGGCCAGTGTTGGTATTGCTTAGTGCAGGACTGCTCTATCCCCAAATGGTATATCAGCAAAAACGCTATTTTTTTGGCGGTTTGCGTTTCGGGAAGTTTCCCTTTCGGTTTGCGCTGAAAGCCGCTATCCTCTGGCGCCTCCATCTGCTTGCGATCGGATTCATTGCTGCAGCTGTGTCGATTGCGCAGTTGATAGTGATGGTTGCTCCCAAGCTGGTTTTTCCCTGGATCGGGCTGTGTATGGTCCTCATTGGTGCGTTTGTCTCTGTCAGGCAGGGCAATGCCGTGCTCGGCGCCGTGAGTGTGGCACAGTACCGTCTCCAGAGAAGATTTACCGTGGCCTCATGGCTTTGGTTGCAATTGAGCAATATCGCAGCGGCGCTTTTTTCACTGGGATTGTTGCTTCCTTGGGCCCGGATTCGCGCAGTTCAATATCGATTACGCCACACCAGCCTGGTGGGCAAGCCGGAACAGCTTGCCAGCCGCCGGTCCAGGTGTCCTGCCACTTGTGAAAAGGAGCTTGCTCCGGTGGCCGATTAATCCAGCAACGATGTGTATGGTATGGCGCTCAGCCGTAGATGTCTGCGGTTATTCATCAATGACGTCTCCGGGCAAGGGGGTTTTATAGGAATCATAAGCCGCCTGGAACCCATGTACGGTGCGGGCAAACGATCTCCCCCATCGCTTGGTGTGGCAGGTAAGGCACATTCTTTTCAAAATTCTAGGGTTGTCTGTGCCAGCCAGGAATCCCCCCTTGATCTCTTTTTTGTTTCCCCTTTTTTCGCTTCGTTTCATCATGCTGATACCGGGGATACCAAACCCTTTCTCTTTTGCCTGACGCTTTACATGGACGCTGCCAGGGCCGTGGCATCCCTCACACTGCACGCCAACCAGCTCCGGAGTGGTGCTGAAATCAGTAAAGCCGGTTTCCACGTTGTACCCGGTAGTGTGACAGCCGAGACAGCGGCTGTTTTTTTCATAACCTGTGGCGAGTAAACGTTCATAGGTGTAAACATGGGGGTCTTTCATCCTCCCGACGAAAAACTCCCTATGACAAAGACGGCACTTCTTGTTGGAGACATAATAGTAATCCCCGGAATTCATCGCCCTTTCATAAGCCCGATCTCCAAGCGCCTTGCGCAATGGATTGAGAGTGGGCGATGGATCCCTCAATTCCTCCTGGATACGATTTTCTTTCCCTGACAGTGGTTGTGCCATCAAGAGGCAGAAAAAACAGAGAAGCGGCGCGGCAAGCAGGCTTGCCGGGTTGTTGTGTTGAACCTTCATGGTTTTTGTCCCTGCGCCCGTAAGCCCTACAATTTGTAGGTCTATCAATAAGATACGTTACCCGCTCACAGTATAGCGAATATCTCCGGCGTTTGCGAAGGGTGAGGCGGCGGCAGGGACGGTTGCGGGTCAGGCGACAGAGGAGCCAAACAGCTCGGAGAGCTTTTCCCCCGGGTTCTCGGCCCTCATGAATGATTCCCCTACGAGAAAGGCGTCAACTCCGTTGTCACGCATCAAGGTGACATCTTCGGCGGTATGGATGGCGCTCTCCGTGACCACCAGATGGTGAGGGGAGACCAGGGGAAGCAGCCTCAGGGTGGTTTCCAGCGACGTTTCGAAGGTGTGGAGATCGCGGTTGTTGATCCCCAACAGGGTGATTTCGAGCGGCAAGACCCGCTCCAGCTCCTCTCTGTCATGGACCTCCACCAGCACGTCCATGTTCAATTGATGCGCCAGGGTGGAGAATTCGGCAAGCTGGGCGTCACTCAAGGCGGCGACGATGAGCAGGATGCAGTCCGCCCCCAGGGTCCTGGATTCGTAGATCTGGTAGGGGTCGATGATGAAATCCTTGCGCAGGACCGGTAACGTGCTGGCGGATTTGGCCTGCTGCAGATATTCGCCGCTGCCCTGAAAGAAATCCCGGTCGGTAAGTACCGAGAGGCAGGTGGCCCCTCCCCTTTCATAGCTGCTGGCGATCTCCGCCGGATGAAATGCCTCCCGGATCACTCCCTTGCTGGGCGAAGCTTTCTTGATCTCCGCGATTACCGCGGGTTGCCCGGATTCGATCCGCTGGCGGATGGCATCAGCAAACCGGCGGGGCGGGGGTGTGACTGCACACCGCTCGATGAGCTCTTCCTGGCTCACCATATTGCGGCTCTCGGCGATCTCCTCCGCCTTCCGGCGCAGGATGCGAAGCAGGATATCAGACGGTCTTCCCATCAGAAGCTGTTACTGAATTGAACCAGGGACTCCAGCCGTTTGCGAGCGGTTCCCCTGGCCAGCACCTCCCGGGCCTTCTCCACCCCCTCACTCAAGGTCCCGGCCAGACCGGCCACGTAGATGGCTGCGCCGCTGTTCAGGACAACGATGTCCCGGGCCGGGCCGGGTTTGTCATCCAGCACCTGGCGCATCATCTCCAGGCTCCGCCCAGGTCGATCGACCACCAGACTGTCCAATGGCGCCCGTCGGAGGCCGAACTGTTCCGGCGTGATCTCCATATGACGGAGTTCACCATCCTTCAATTCCACCAGATGGGTCGGCCCGGAGATGGTGATCTCGTCCAGGCCATCCTCTGCATGCACGGCCAGGACGTGGTGGCTGCCCAGGCGACCCAGCACCTCTGCCAGTGGTTCCAGCCATTTTTCGTCGAACACGCCCAGCAGTTGCCGCTTCGCCCCGGCGGGGTTGGTCAGCGGTCCCAGCACGTTGAACAGGGTCCGAACTCCAATCTCGCGACGAGGGCC
>WFZC01000266.1 GCA_015489765.1 Desulfobulbaceae bacterium | reverse complement strand
GCAGGTTGTTGGCCGGAATCCATATAATTAGCAGCAACTTACCATCAGTTATTGAGAAGTTACGCTTTTTTCTATTCTAAGGTTGGTTGTACCGGCAACCCAGGCCCGTAGGAGCGGCTTTAGCCGCGAAATTTTCATGGTTATCCAGGTAATCAGGTGAGTTCTATTCGAGGATAAATCCGCTCCTACAGCACGTACAATAATTATGTTGTACGCGAAAAATAGCGAGGCAACTTGATAAAATAAGTACTTTTTCAGCTTATAATTTTCTCGGAGTCTGCGCTTACCTGTTTTTTTTAGGCAGGAATTTTGGAGTAAGGATAAACGGTCGTTTATGTCTGAACTAACAATTATCGGCGGGGGGCTGGCCGGATGCGAGGCCGCCTGGCAGGCGGTGCGCCAGGGGGTTGCGGTCGTTCTCCATGAGATGAAGCCGCAGCGCTTCAGCCCGGCCCATGAGTCGGAGCTGCTGGCCGAACTGGTCTGTTCCAATTCCCTGCGCTCAAATGCACTCACCTCTGCGGTCGGCCTGTTGAAAGAGGAGATGCGCCGGTGTGACTCATTGATAATGAAGGCCGCGGATGCCACTGCCGTGCCCGCGGGCAGCGCCCTTGCCGTTGATCGGGACCGATTTTCCGCCTTTATCAGTCAAACAATCGAACAACATCCTGATATCGAGATTGTCCGGCAGGAGGTCACCGGGCTGCCTGAGCAAATGGATGGTCCGGTGATCCTGGCCACCGGCCCGCTCACCTCGGAGGCCATGACGGAAAGCCTGATCAAGCTGACCGGGGAGCGTCACCTCGCCTTCTATGATGCCATTGCCCCGATAGTGAGCGCCGACTCCCTGGACATGGGCATTATTTACCGCAAATCCCGGTGGGATGATGATAATCCGGGAGATTACCTCAACTGTCCCATGGACAGGGAGCAGTACAACGCTTTTATCGACATGCTGGCCACCGCCGACACCGTGCCCCTGAAAAGTTTTGAGAAAACAAAATATTTTGAAGGCTGTCTGCCCATCGAGGTCATGGTCGAGCGCGGCCGTGACACCCTGCGTTTCGGCCCCATGAAGCCGGTCGGCCTGGCCCATCCTCAAACCGGGCGGGTACCGTATGCTGTTGTCCAGTTGCGGGCGGAAAACAGGGAGGGCAGCATGTACAACATGGTCGGTTTCCAGACCAAGTTGACCTATCCGGAGCAGAAACGGATTTTTCGCACGATTCCGGGCATGGAGGAGGCCGATTTTGTCCGTCTCGGTTCCATCCACCGCAATACCTTTATCTGCGCCCCTGAACTGCTTGATCAGACCCTGCAGATGAAAAAAAGACCGGGCCTGTTCCTGGCCGGGCAGCTGTCCGGAGTGGAAGGTTATGTGGAGTCGGCGGCCATGGGCCTGCTTGCGGGGCTCTATGCCGGTCGTCTGGTGCGGGGAAAATCCCTGCCAGTGCCTCCGGCCACCACCGCGCTTGGGGCCCTGGTCCGTCATCTAACCGAAACCGATCCCGGTCGTTTTCAGCCCTCAAACATCAACTTTGGCCTGTTTCCGCCCCTGGAAAAAAAGATCCCTAAAAGAGAACGGGGCCTGTTCCGTGCGGAACAGGCCCTGTCCGGTCTGGCAGCGTGGAAAAACTGTCTTGCGGAGCAAGGAGGGGACTCCGCGGATCAGTAATGCTGCCGTAATGTCAGCGGGCTCCGGTGTCGAAGTCCGGTTGGCCCTGGCTCAGACCTTGAAGTTGCCGACCAGTTGCTGGAGCTGTCCTGCCAGCCTGTTTAACTGTTCAGCGGTTTTGATGACGTTGGTCGTATTTTCAAGCACCTGCCCGGATGATTGATCGACCTCGGCAATGTCCTGGGCCACTTCCCTGGACACCGTGGATGCCTGGGAAACGTTTTCCGTTACCTCCATAATACCCTGGGATGCCTGGTTGATATTGCCGGCAATGGCGGTCGTGGTCGAGGTCTGGGTTTCAACCGAGCTGCTGATACCGGTGACGATTTCATTAATTTCGTTGATGACCTTGGAAATCTCCTCTATCTCGGAAACCGTTCCCTTGGTGGATTTCTGAATTCCTTCGATTCTTGTTTTAATTTCCAGGGTCGCGTCCGCTGTCTGTTTGGCCAGTTCCTTGATCTCGTTGGCAACAACGGCAAATCCCTTTCCTGCCTCGCCGGCCCGGGCAGCCTCGATGGTTGCGTTCAGGGCCAGCAGGTTGGTCTGTTCAGAGATTTCTGTGATGGTTTCTGTGACCTTGCCGATCTCATCGGCGGCCCGGCCCAGCTCGTTGACCCGGTCGGAGGAATTTGCCGCCTGACTGACGGCCTTAGTCGTGATATCTCGGGCCTTTTCAGTATTTTTTGCAATCTCCTCACTGATGGAGGCGATTTCCTCGGTGGAGGAGGCAACACTGGCCACATTATGGGAGGCGTCTTCCACCGCCACGGTAACCGTGTCCATGTTGGCGCTCATCTCTTCGGCGGCGGCCGCGACCATGCTCGCCCTGCCGGCAACATTTTCCGTTGCCTCGTTCATCTCGCCGGAAACCGCTGTCAGCTCGCTGTTGGAGTTGTCAAGCGAGGTGGTGATATCCTGGATCTGTTTGACCATGGTGGCAAGATTATCAAGCATTCTGTCGATTGCCTGCCCGAGCATTCCTATTTCATCTTTGGTGTCAAGATTCATTCTCTTGGTCAGGTCACCTTCGCCTTCGGCCAGTTCCAGGGCAACCGCCGTGGCCTGCCTGATCCCCTGCAGGATAAGAGAGGTGATAAAAAACAACAGGAACAGACACAGGGAGGTGACAACAGCAAAGAGAACAAGGGAAACCGTTATTTTCATTTTCTGGGAGGTGGCAAGTGATTTGGCCTTATTCTGTATGTTTGCCGATAAATAGTCCTCAACTTTTTTGAGCCGGTTGATCTTTTTAGTGATGGTATTAAACCAGGTTACTGGATCAACACCAAAACTCTTGCTTGTGTCAAGATTGACCTCTCGTGCGATTTGCCGCATCTGTTTGACCTGATCAATGGCCGGGCCGCTGACGGTTTGTTCAAAGAATCGTTTTTCTTCATCGGTGGCAAGGGCTTTAAACACGGAAAGATAGGTGTTCTGTTCGGTTACCAGTTGGATGAACAGCGAGTAGGTGTCCGGCGTAAAACTTCCCTTGGCAAAAACACCACTGAGAACAGCCCGTTCCTTGCCTGCCCGTTCCTTGGACTGGAGGAAGTTATAGTAGGCGCCGATCTGGGCAGCAAGCTTTGCGTCCTCGGGCAGGTGCGTCATGTAGCCGATAATGTCCAGAAGAGATGCGTTGGTTTGTGAATAATAGCTGACCGCCTGTTTGGTGGTGCGCTGCTGGCTGGAAATCGCCCGGCGCTCGTCATCAAGGCGGCTCAGGTTTGTCATGGCCCGGTTGATTTTATCGGTAAGTGTCGGGTTGAATTTTTCCAGGTCAAACTTTTTCAGGTAGCTGTTGAGTGTTGTTCTTTTGGCATCGGTCTCCCTTCTCTGGCTGGAGAGTTTGTCCCTGAATTTTTGTCCTTTGCTGCCGAGAAAACCGGCGGATGCGCCGCGCTCTTTTTGCAGCTCATGCACCAGATTGGAGATGTGTTTTGAGAGTATGGAGAGATCATAAATAGCGTTATAGGATTTCAGCTGTTGATAATCCTTGACAAGGGTTATACTGGATACGCCGAGATAGCCGGCCAGCGGCAGGATAACGATCAGCAGGATTTTTATTTTCAGGGGCAGGTTTTTCAGAAACTTCATGTGTTTTCCTCGTGACAATATAAACTAATCTGTGGAATTATTTGGATAGCTGAGTATAAAAAAAATGTTTTATGGTATCGATATTGTATATTTTGTGGTGAACTTTGATCAATTATATGTCTTGCAGGAGCGAATGTGATTGGTCAGGGGTACACATGGCGCTGATACCGACCCTGCAAGGCCTGGTTTGTGGGTATCCCGCTTTGTTGTGTTTCCGCTTTTTAAGTATTGTATATGTGACAGACTCCAAATGTCAAAATTTTTTGCTTATACTAAAAATTTAGGGGGGATGGAGGCAGTGGTAATGAATCAGGCGGGAAATGGAGCGGTATTCCTGATAGATACGTGATCTTTTTGTTTGTTGGTTATCACCGTTGACCCGTTGTCTATTGTATAACAGACCACAGGTTTCCTGCGGTTTTTTACCTGTAATGCTCGGGGGTTTTTCACCCGTAATTTTTTAGGCATATGTATATAGGTGCGCTCACCAATGACGATCTCACCTGGCCCTGCCTGTTCTTCCAGGCGGGCGGCTGCGTTGACCGTGTCGCCGATCACGGTATAGTCCATGCGGTTTTCCGAGCCCACGCTGCCGATGATTGTGCTGCCGGTATTGATACCAATGCCGATGCGGAAGGTTGGCAGGTTATTTTTTCTTCTGCAGCACATCAGTTTCTCTACTGCCTGCTGCATTTTCAGAGCCGCCAGGACCCCATCCCGGGCACCCTGTTTTTCCGTTGTCATGTGCCCGAAAACCGCCATCAGCTGATCACCGACAAATTTATCCAGCATACCGCCATGGGAAAAGATGATCTCAACCATGATGCTAAAGTATTCATTGAGCATGGTAACGACCTCTTCGGGCGCCATCTGCTCTGAAATGGCGGTAAAGGATCTGATATCGGCAAACATGACCGTCAGGCTTTTCCGTTGGTTTTTAATGAGTACCTCACTGTTGGAGTTCATGATCTGCTCGACAAGATCATTGCCGATATAGCGGCTGAGGTGTGTGCGCAGCTGTTCTTCCTGTTTCAACTTTTCGTAGGACTTGGCCAGATCTTCTGCATATTTGAGGAGCTGGATGGACTGCTCCTGGATATCATGCCTGGCCTGGTTCAACTGGTTGACAACTGCGTTAAAATTGGCGGCGATATTGTCAAGTTCCGCGTCAATCTGGAATTGAACTGGCTCAATGGTTTTCTGGCTTGGCTCCACGGCGGTCATTTTAGCCAGGGTCTTCAGCTGGTCCGCCGATTGCCGCAGCAGGGTAAAACCGATGAGGATAGAGAAAAGGACCAGGGCCGCGCAGAGAATAAGGGTATTGGAAAGGGAAATATGCTCCTGGATAAAGAGATAGATGACCAGGAGAAATGGAAGAATACCCATCAGGCCAAGGCTTATCCTGATTTTGCGATAAAAGCTCATGCCTGATTTGTGCTTTTCAGCCTTCATCGCCTGATTTCCTGTGGTTGTTTGGCCGGGGAGTTTTGCCTGTTTTGTCGCAGGAGTCGTAATGGTTCCAGAAAGTGGATGGCAACCTGGAGTACTCCTGTTTGTTTTCCGGTTGCGCTACCTTTTCTGTCGTCAACGGAAACCACTCTGGCCGAGGTTGTCATTGACCCCTGGATATCAGGTGTTCCCGGCAGCAGTATGTTGGCTTCAACGGTCTGATCTTTGACATAATAATCTTTCCGGCGGGTGGAAAAGAGGGCACCACCACCGGATATATTGATCAGTTCCGTTGTTTCGACAAACGGATTCCCTGATTGATTTTTTCCCTGTATTTCAAGACGGCATCGAATGGGAAAGCGTTGAAATTCTCTTTGTTCCATGATCTTGTTGATGGAGCGGATGAAGAGCCGATGCGTGGCAGGTCACATGGGTCAATTCGTTGATTGTTCAGTTTTTTCTCTATCTGTCCTGTTTTACATGCAAAAAATATGCATGCTGGCGGTGCCGGAATGATCTTTTCTATCTGATTGAAAAACTGGAATAGTTGAATCCACGGCAAGGCTGGTGATGCTGTTTGCCGGCTGGGCGCAGATGTTGGTTTCAAAAATGTATCACGAACAGGTGATTGCAGGGCGCTTGGTTATGTTTCCTGTTCAACAAATCCCCAGTAGGGGAAATCAAGCCGGTATGAGGCAATCAGGCCGGGGCTCTGTTCCCGGCTTGCCACCAGCCACAGGTCATTGATTCTTTTTTCCGGCGGGGTTGTATCAAAGGGGTCCCATCGGGGCAGGAGTACCATGGCATTGTCGGCCGAATATTCTATATCGCCGGATCCCTTGAAGGAGCCCATGTGCGGTCGTTTGTCATACTGCCCGTCCGAACCTCGGGAAAGTTCCGAGATGACCAGAAAGGAAACCCCAAGTTCGTCACGGATCGCCTCAAGTTGCCGAAGCCAACCATTGATTCCGGTCCGTCGTTTCGAGAGGTCCTTGAAGGGCAGTTTATGGAGGCTGTCAATGACAACCAGGGTATATTCCGACCTGGTTTCATGGCGAAGAAAATCAATATGCCGGCGCATCAGTTCCGGACTGAGCCTTCGCTCGTTGACGACACGGAACCAGGGCAGCATGTTTTTCAGCTCTTCCCTGGCCTGGTGAAGTCGTTGTTGTTCATCGTTGTCCATCTTGCCCGATTTTATCTGTTTTGTGGTCAGGCGGCTTAATCGGCAGAGGGTGCGCATATATATTTTCTGGCGGCCGTTTTCAAAGTCATAGTAGATAACCGGGATCTCTTTTGCAGCCATGTCAGAGGCGATCTGGATAAAAAAATTGGATTTGCCGGCCTTGGGAACACCACCCATGATGTTGATGCCGTGGATGCCGTCCAGGGCCCGGTTCAGTTTGGGAAAATTTGAGCGCATGGAGGTGAAAACGTCGGCGGATTCAAGCCGGAGTTGTTCGACGAACCGGAGGTGTTCATGTTCGGGTGAGCCAAAGGGTGAAAATGAACGCGCCGACTTGATCATCGCAAAGGCGGTGGCGCCGAATTCTTCTCCCCTGTCCCTGGCCAGGTCGGTAATGGTATATTTGCTGGGCGTTTCTTCCGGCCAGCGGACTATTCTTATTTTATAGCCGACTCTTTCGGCAAAAAGACGGGCCGCTGCCTCTGATTCAGGATTATGATTGACAAAGAGAAACAGGGTGGACAGCCACTGAAAACGGTCCGGATCAAGCATTTCCAGCTCGCCGATGACGGGCAGGGAAATACAGGGAAGACCCAGCTGCTTGAGAAGCAGAAGATTTTCCTCGCCTTCGGTAATGGCCAGGGAGCCGTTTTCACAGCACTTGATGTCACTGCCATTCCAGAGGGTATAGGGCGGCTGGCAGAAATCTTCGTTGCCGTACCAGAAGGTATCCTCGGGTTTGTCGGGATGGACACAGCGGGCGGAATAGCAGTTCCCGTCCTCCTGGATATACGGGTAGACAAGGTAGCGACCGTTAAAGCCGACCTTCATCTCCGTCAGCACATCCTTCCCCACGCCTATGGCCGTAAAACGATCAACCAGCCGGTCTGTCATTTTTTCCATGAAACCCAGGATGTCGCTGTTGATATTTTTTGTCGGGTAGTTAACCTGGCGCACCCCGTAATCACGGTCAGGATCATATCCAGGTACCCGGTTGAGGGGGATTTTTTTCAGACGTCCGAAATGAAGAGGGAAGCCGCCTGGAACGCAGCGCCTGGAGCAGCGGAAATAGCCGTGAAAATAGCTTGCCCGGTTAAGAAAAACGATCAGGTTTCCTGTGTCTTTTGTCTGTTTTTCCTTGCAAAATGGGCAGGAGGTCGTAAGAATGTTATGTTGCAACCGGCCATCGGGTAACTGTTTCTGATAAAATCTGGTTATTGTATCGGTCATCTCTGGTTCCCGGGTAACTGATTATATGGTTGTCTGTATTGAATCAGAAACAGGCCGGGGATTCAAATAAAATAGTTGCAGGAGAAAATATGCAGAAATTGCCCGCTTTTGAGAAAATGGACCTCTTCTATCTCGGCCGGGAAATTGATCCGTCAACTCTTGAGACCGGCAATATACCGCTGTTATACAAGAGTAAGAATTTTACCACCCACGGCGTCATCCTCGGCATGACCGGCAGCGGCAAGACCGGCCTGGGTATTGCCCTGCTGGAAGAGGCCGCCCTTGACAAGATACCGGCAATAATCATTGATCCAAAAGGGGATATGGCGGACCTGCTGCTCACTTTTCCTGATCTTGCTCCGGCTGATTTTGCCCCCTGGATCGATGCGGACAGGGCCAGGCAGCGGTCAGTGACGGTTGAGGAACTGGCAGCGGAAGCCGCGGATACCTGGAAAAAGGGACTTGCCGACTGGGGCCAGAACGGGGATCGGATCCGGCGCATGCGGCAGCATACGGATTTTTCCCTCTACACTCCAGGCTCCGGCACGGGTCAGCCTGTTTCCGTCCTCGACAGCCTGCAAGCGCCGGGTGAGGAGGTGATCAGTGATGACGAGGTCCTGGCCGAGATGGTCAACTCCGCGGTTTCTTCAATCCTCGTGCTGGTGGGTATCAAGGCCGACCCGCTCAAGTCCAGGCAGCATATCCTTCTTTCCTCCATCCTGCTTGCCCACTGGCGCAGGGGAGAGGACCTTGACCTGGAGGCCCTGATCGGTGCGGTGGTAAAGCCACCATTTGACCGTGTCGGCGTCTTTCCCCTCGAGAACTTTTATCCGCAGAGCGATCGGATGGAGCTGGCCATGCTCCTCAACAACATTCTTGCCAGCCCCTCTTTTTCTGCCTGGCGCAAGGGGGCGCCCCTTGATATTGACGCGTTTCTCTTTACCAGGGATGGAAAACCGCGCCATTCCATTTTTTCCATTGCGCATCTTGGTGATGCGGAGCGGATGTTTTTCGTCACCCTGCTCCTCGGGCGTCTGTTGGGATGGATGCGGCGGCAGCCTGGAAGCTCCAGTCTGCGCTGTCTGCTGTACATGGATGAGATATTCGGCTATTTCCCGCCGAGCGCCAATCCGCCCGCCAAAAAGGCGATGATGCTGCTTTTGAAACAGGCGCGCGCCTTTGGCCTGGGCATTGTCCTGTCAACCCAGAATCCCGTTGATCTTGATTACAAGGGGCTTTCCAACATCGGCACCTGGTTTATCGGCCGCCTGCAGACCCGGCAGGACCAGGATCGCGTGCTTGCCGGAATTTCCGGTGCGGCCGGCAATCTTGACCGGTCCCGGTTCAGGGAAATGATGGCCGGGATGCGTGGCCGCACCTTTCTTCTCTCCTCAACCCACAGGGAGGAGCCGGTCTTGTTTGAAACTCGCTGGGTGCTCTCCTATTTAAAAGGACCGGTTTCACTGCAGGAGATCGGGAAACTGGTAACAGCTGCCCCGGAACCAGAGGAGACCAAGTCGATCATGCCTGCCGTGGAGGATGGTCATGTTCTTGAGGATGCGCCGCTTTTGCCTTCCACTCTGGAGCAGCTCTTTGTGCCAACGCCGGTTCCCATGGAAACCGTACACTACCGGCCCTGGCTGACCGGTTCGGCCCGGGTCAGGTTTTTTAACCAGAAGAGAAATATCGACCAGGTGGAAGAGGTCTGCCTGCGCCTGCCGGCCGGTGACAGGGTCCGGGCATTTTCCTGGGCTGAATCAACACCGAGTCCGGTCCGGCTTGAGGATTGCCGGCACAACCCGCAGCCGGGCGCCGGCTTCTTTGCCGTATCAGCAGAGCTCTATGAAAAAAAGGCAATAACCACCCTGAAAAAGCAGTTGAGCGATTATCTCTACCATGAAAAGAAGCTCAAACTTCTGCGGGTGCCGACCTTGAAGCTGGAATCACGGCCCGGCGAAAGCAGAGAGCAGTTTCACCAGCGGCTGGTCGCAGCGCTGCGTGACAAAAAAGAGGAGCAGCGGACCAGGATTGAAGAGCGTTTTGAGCGCAAACAGGAGCAACTGCAGACCCGGCTGGAAAGGGCCATGGCCCGGCTGCAAAAGGAAAAAGGTGATGTCAAGGCCAGAAGCGTTGACACCGCGCTTTCCTTTGGGGTGGCAATCTTTGGCGCCTTTTTTGGCAGGAAAGGACTGTCGGTGACCAATGCCTCCCGCTCCGCCCGTGGCGTGCGCAGCGCCGGCAGGTTACTCAAGGAAAAGGGAGACGTGCGGCGGGTGGAAGAGGAAATAGCCCGCATAGAACAGGATCTGCAGGAGTTGGCAGCAGAGCTCCAGGAGGAGCTTGCCCGGATCAGCGATCATTTTGATCCAGACCACTATCCCGTGGAAACCTTTGCCCTCACGCCCCGGAGAACAGATGTTTTTGATGTCGGGATTGCCCTGGTCTGGGAGCCGGATTTTGATTTTTCCTGAGTTGGTATAGATAGATGGACCGTGCATGGATGGAGGTCCGTTATCCCAGGATTTTTTGCAGGGTGGCCTGGTCAAGGATTTTGAAAAATTTGAGATGAACGGAGAAATCACATTCCAGGAGCTGGAAGGGTTGAACACCGATGGCAAGCCCTTCCAGCAGCAGATGCCCTGGATCTTCGGCGATCGGGATGGTAATCCGCATGGTCCGTCCGAGCAGCAGGCGGGTATTTTCTTTTTTTGATATTCTGATCAGGTAGGAAAGACCTCCTACCGAAATATCGGCCAGTTCACCCCGGAATCCGCGGCCAATGGGTTTGCCGTTGTGATCAATCAGCTGCACCTGAATTTTACGGGACAGGTGGATCCGTTCATGCTCCCTGCGGTCAAGCCGCTTTTTTTGCAAAAGCGCACAGGTGGTGTTGCATTTGTTATAAAAGCTTCGGAGTTTATTCTCCAGTCCGGGATAGGCCTCCTGCCAGCGGTGGAAACTTTCCGACTTGAGGACGGATACGTTGACCGGGGTCAGGGCCGTCAGCGTTACCGTCCAGAAAGAGGCGTCAAAAAAATTTTCCCCGGCTATCTGGCCCCTGAGCAGGGTGGAAACAAAGATGTCGCGGCCATCCTTGGTATAGGATACCTTGATACTTCCCTGGTTGATAAAGAAAAGTTCATCATTCTGGTCTCCCTGGCGGACGATGATCTCTTCCGAGGCAAAGGTTCGTTCTTCAAGTTCATGGTAGATAGCTGAAAACTCGCTTGCGTCAAGCTGTTCAAGTAGCTCGGACCAGGTCTCAAGCTGGTTGGGACTGATGGCACCTGTTTTTTCTTTTTCTATTATCTCGCCGGAACGAATAATCTCGGTGAGCGCCATGGGGTCAATTTCGTAAAAACGCTCGCGCAGCCGTTCGGCATTGGAAAAGTCCTTGTTTCTGGCACAATCGATAACCAGCTCGTATAACTCCTGTTTTGCCTCTTCCTTGTTTCCCTTGGCCGCCTTTCGGAGTATGGCCGCCTCCCTTTCCGCCAGTGGATCATGTTTTCGTAACCGTTGAGCCTGCAGGGCCTTTGCCGGCTCATTGGATTCTTCAAAGACCTGGTCATTTGACTCAATGGCATGAAGGGCGCTCTCGGCCGCCGTAATCACCGCTGGGCTGTAATCATCGAGGCCGGGGACATCTTTTGTTGCAACGACCTTCTTCAGGGCGGGTACGGCCTTTCGTGACCGAAGCCTGGCCAGGGCAATGCATATTTCAGTTTGCAGCTCTTCCGTATGGGGGCGGCGCGAACCACCGCTTTTTGTGAGCAGATCGGCCAGCGGCAAGACAACGCCCTCATCATGAATCTTGCCCAGTTGCCTGACAATCAGCGGTTGCAATTCGGCCGATGCCCTGGGCAGTTCCTGAAGGAAAAATTGTTTTCTGGCCGGACCGCCTATGATACCGATGGTCTGGACAAGTTCTCTGCTCACCCGGATGTCTTCATGGTGAATATAGGGTGCAAGGGTAGTGAAACAGTCCGGATCGCCGATGGTTTTGAACAATCGAATAATATTACGGGTGATATACCAGGGCGCGTCTTGTTCAAGAAGGAGCAGCAGAGCATTGCGGGCCGGTTTGCCGATTTCCTCGATTAGGTTGAGCAGGAGCTCCCGTTCTTCCCTGATTTCACTTTTTCCCAGTCTGGCGAGCAGGAAATTGGCTGCGCCCGATCCCATGCGGGAGATGAGATATTGACTGTTGTCACGATCCTGATTGCCTGTCTGTATGTTCTCGAGAAGCGGGTCAAGAAGAACGGGATCGGCAAGACGATCAAGGCAGTTCTGGGCATGTTGTGCCAGATTTGCCGTTCGGTCATCGGAGTAGACGGTCAGGTCAAAAATCGGGTCCAGGGCACTGACCGCCCGGTTATATTCCCTCTGTTCGATATGGTACCGGGTAAGGCGCTCAAAAACATTGAGGGTCTGAAATCCGGCCTGCAGGTCTTCCATATGCGGCAGGGCCATTGTCAGGGCGGGAAGAAGCTTGTCCAGTCTCTGCCATTGTCCGGCATCGGCCAGGGTGGTGGCGGCACGTCCCAGGGATTCGGCACAGCCCCTGCGAATAGCGGGATCATCCGTGCGCAGGCCACTGACCATTCTGGTCAACAAAAGATCAACGGCCTCCTGCTTGTCCCGTTCAAGTAAGCGGGAGATGCTGGTCGGCAGGTTTTGGATGAAATGATCATCAACCAGGACGGTAAGATCACCATCGAGCAACCGTTTGATTTTTTCGCCCACCTGTTCCCGGCCCAGTTGCTGTTCCTGTTCCCGCTGCTGTTGATGCAGGGCAAGGGCGGCCCGCAGTTTTTCCCCACGAACGGTCTGCATAAGCCGCTGATAGGCATCTTGGATCTCTTCATCGTTCAGGTTGCCCAGGGGCAAGTCGATTTTTTTCTGGGCAAGGAGATTAAGTTCCTGGGCGATGTTTTCAAATTTTTCATCCGTCATCTGCGCGACAACGGTTCCGTAAAGCTGACGACCGAAGATACCCTTGAACCGTTGCACCAGTATCCTGCCGAGTTCTTCATCATCCAGCGTTGCCATCCTGGCGCCTGCCTTTGATGCCACCTGATTGTACACCGTTGGCGGCAGATCTCTTTCATAGCGATCCAGCAGGTGGGTAAAGGTTTCCGGAGAAGAATTTTCTTGCCGGCCGCCCGTGAGTTGACGCAGGGCGGTTACCAGGACCGGGGCCGACCAGTCCGGTTGTTGTAAAGACGGTAGTAGATGAGAGGGGGTGGGTTGTTCCGCCAG
>WFZC01000265.1 GCA_015489765.1 Desulfobulbaceae bacterium | reverse complement strand
CCTTCCCAAAAAGCCCCATCCCCAGATCCAGGCTGTCCAGATCTGGTTTGATGACCATTACCTTATCCGCCACCTGGTCCTGGAAGATCCGTTTTCCTCTGTCACCGAACTCAACTTTTCCAATATTGAAACCAATTCACTTGACGCTACGGACAGCAAGGTTGTTCAGGCGATCCTTGATCTGAACCTGCCACCGGACACGGAGATCCTTCACCAGTAATACCCCATGCACATCATACTGGCCTCCATGCCCTGGGCGATTTTTTATCGCCCCTCCATCCAGCTCGGTGCCCTGGCCGCCTATCTTAAGCGGCAGGCCGATGATATTCGTGTTTCCTGTCTCCACCCCTATCTCTCGGCCGCCCATGTTATCGGCTTTGAGAACTACAAGATGATTTCAAATAATTCCTGGGCCGGAGAGGCGCTCTACAGCGCTTTGCTCTTTGCCGGCAACCGATCCCGGGCAAAAAAGCTCTTTTGCCGGGAACTGCCGGAACTCGGCGACCGGTTTGAATGGCTGACCGGGCAACTTGGTTACCATTGCACCCAATGGCTTGATGAGCAGGATTTTTCCGACTGTGCCCTGCTGGGTTTTTCCATCTGTTTCAGCCAGCTTGCCCCTTCCCTTTACTGTGCAAAAAAAATCAAAAAACTCTACCCTGCCCTGCCCGTGGTTTTCGGCGGTTCCACCTGCACACCGGCTGTTGGCGCAGGCCTGCTCGATAATTTCACCCAGGTGGATTACCTGGTGACCGGCGAAGGGGAACAACCCCTTGCCGACTTAATTTGCCACCTGCGCGGCCAGGGTCCCCTGCCAGCCAATGTAATGGGGCGATCACCGGACGGCAAAATTCAATATAACCGGCCAGGCAGTGGAGAAAACCGCGAGCAAAAGGACCTCAACCAATTGCCCACCCCTGACTATTCCCGTTATTTCAAGGAACTCGCCGCCCTTGGCCTCTCCTTTATTCCCGAGCTGCCCATTGAATTCTCCAGGGGATGCTGGTGGAACAAATGCAGTTTCTGCAATCTCAACCTCCAGTGGCGCGGCTATCGCCATAAGGACCACCACAAGGTATATGGAGAGGTGACCGAGCTTGTCCACCGTCACCAGTGTCTTGATTTTTTCTTCACCGACAATGCCCTGCCGCCAAAGGAAGCCCGGTCTTTTTTCCGGCTGACCGCAGCCGATCCGGCTGGGCTGCGTTTTTTTGCCGAGATTCGCATCCCGAAAACAGTGGAGGAATACCGGGTCTACCGGCAGGGCGGTCTGCGGGTTGTCCAGGTCGGGATTGAAGCCCTTTCTGACCGGTTGCTGCAACAGATGGGCAAGGGAACAACCGCCATCGACAATATCCATGCCATGAAATTGGCCGCCACCTATGACATCATCCTGGAGGGAAACCTTATTCTCGAATTTCCGGGATCAACCGGGGAAGATGTCAGGCAGACCCTGGCCGCCCTTGCCGCTGTTCTGCCCTACCGCTCCCTGCAGGCTGCGACCTTCTTTCTCGGGGATGGTTCACCTGTGTGTAATCATCCAAAAGAATACGGCATCAGGGCCGTTACCAGCCACCCGAACAATACCCTGCTCTTTCCAAAGGATATACTGACAAAACTTGGACTGCCGGTTAAAGGATACCGCGGAGACCGCGTCCGGCAGAGAAAACAATGGCAGCCGGTTCGGCAGGCCATGGCCGCCTGGGCCGACTTTCATACCGGCCGGAAAAATCCTGCCCAACCAGCCCTTGCCATGCGGGACGGCGGGTCTTTTCTCCTGATACGCCAGGAAAGGCCGAACCAGCCGATCCTGCACCACCGGCTCAAAGGGTTGTCCCGTGAAATTTATCTTACCTGCGAACAGCCGACAGCAAAAAAAACGTTGCTGCAACAGTTCAAGACGGTTAAAGAAGCGCAGTTGACCGCCTTTATCAATGACCTGTGCGCAAAACATCTCATGTACGCCAATGCCACCCATTGCCTGGCCCTGGCAGTCAACCCGGCAAACAATGGTACGGCCGCCAGTAAAAAAGAATGAAAATCGCCATCCTCTCCGACAGTCACGACCACATCCCCAACCTGGCCAGGGCCGTTGCCCATGCCAACAGGGCCGGAGCAAAGCTGCTCATCCATTGCGGCGACCTGATCTCTCCGTTCATGCTCGCCTACCTAAACAGGTTTGATGGTGATATTCACCTAATTTACGGCAACAATGTCGGTGACCAGCACCTGATCTCCTCCCGGTGCGGGACAGTGTTTGAACGTATCAGCCACCACGGCATTGCCATGGATTTCGAGGCGGGCGGCCTGTGCATAGGGTGTCATCATTACCCGGAAATCGCATTCGGCCTTGCAGCCAGCGGTCGGTATGATATGGTTTGTTGTGGCCATAACCATGAAAGCTCCGGCCGAATGGTCGGTGAATGTCTCCTGCTTAACCCGGGCGATCTGCTGGGTAAAGACGAGTTGCCCGGCTTTATCCTTGTCGAGACATCGGATTTGAGCTGGGAGCGGATAGTTGTCGGCAAACGGCTTGTCATTGATGAGGACTCCCTGTGACGGGGCGCCATACGACAAGTATATCAACCAGGTTGCCTGTCCAGGGGAGCTGAATACGAAACCGGAACAAAGCTTGCTCCCTTGACGGGCAACGAAAACCACGAAATTAACTTACACATTGACCAAAAAACCATGACTGCAGAATCCTTTGAAGACCTGTTCCAGAAAAAGTCCATTTCCCGTCAACATTTGCAGCCGGGTGACCGCATAGAGGCGGTGGTTGCCGGCTTAAGCGGAGAAAATATCTTTCTTGACATTGGCGGCAAGAGCGAAGGCATCATCAAGGCGTCAGAATTTCAGGATGATGAAGGCAACTGCACGGTAAAAGCTGGAGACAGGGTCAAGGCCTTTTTCGTTGCCCGACGTGGCGGTGAGATGCTATTTACCACCCGGCTCGGCTCGGGCCGGGCTTCCCTGCAGGAAATTGAAGACGCCTTTCATGCCGGTATCCCGGTGGAAGGAAAGGTAGCCCGGGAGATAAAAGGCGGCTTTGAAATTCAGATCGCCGGAGTGCGCGCCTTTTGCCCCTACTCGCAGATGGATATTCGCCGGGTCGAGGATCCCGATGAATATATTGACCGCACCATGTCCTTTAAGGTGACGGAATTCAGCAATAACGGCCGCAATATCATTCTCTCCTCCCGGGCCGTTCTTGAAGAGCAACGGCAGGAACAGCGGCAGCAATTGCAACAGACCCTGGAGGAAGGAATGCGGGTCACCGGCATAGTGACCTCTATTCGTGACTTTGGCGCTTTTGTTGATATCGGTGGTATCGATGGCCTGATTCCTATATCGGAGCTGGCCTGGGGACAGACCGAAAAGGTCGAAGACATCCTCAGCCGGGGTCAGCAGGTAGAGGTGGCCATTAAAAAACTGGACTGGGACAATGAACGTATCTCCCTGAGCCTGCGCGAAACCACGGAAGATCCCTGGACGGGTGTCTTTGAGAAATATCCTCCCGGTTCCATCCACCAGGCCACGGTCTCCCGCCTGGCCGCCTTTGGTGCCTTTATTACCCTGGAGCCGGGGGTGGACGGGTTGCTCCACATCTCAAAACTGGGCTCAGGCCGCCGTATCAACCATCCCCGCGAGGTCCTGGAAGTCGGACAGCCGATAACCGTGAAAATAGACTCCGTCGACCCGGAAAAACGGCGTATTTCCCTGCTGCCCGAGGATTACACGGAAGAAGACAAGGAGGACAACAATTATACTCCACCGCCGGCCAACCAGGCGCCCAGATCCATGGGCACCTTGGGTGATCTGCTGCAGGCGCAGATGAAGGGGAAAAAATAAAAGCGCATAACGCAATAAGTATTGTCCTCCATCAGCCAATCAACCCCGCCGCTCACGCACCATTTCAAACATGATGATCGCAGCGGCCACGGCAACGTTTAACGAATCAAAATCAGACTGCATGGGGATGGTGACCAGGTGATCACAGTGGTGTTGCACCAGCGGCCTGATGCCCCTGCCCTCGCTGCCGACAACCAAGGCGACCCTTCCGGAAAAATCCGTCTCGTAGATGGAGGCGCCACTGTCTGATGCCACGGCCCCATACATCCAGAAACCATGTTTTTTAAGTGACTTCATGGCTTCCGTCAGATTGGCCACCCGGCAGAGCTGGAGGTGGGAAACTGCTCCGGCCGATATCCGGGCAACTGTTCCGGAGACCGGGGCGCTGCGCTGACGGGGAAAGATCACATGCCGGAAACCGGCGGCCAGGGCCGAGCGCAGGATAGAACCAAAATTTCCCGGGTCCTGGACAGAGTCGAGGATCAGCAACCTTGAAATATCCTCCGACCCGTCACCAATCTGCTGGAGTAACCGGTCAAAGGGAAGAAAAACAGCGCTGCTTTTTCGGCCGACCACGCCCTGGTGACGACAACCGGCAGGCACCCTTAGACGGTCGGGCGGCATAAACCGCACCCGCAGACCCTGTTCCCTTGCCCGGTCAATAATCTTCTGGATCCTGGGACCGCCCTTGCCCTTCTGGATGACAAGCTCGCCAAGGCTCCTGGTTTCCAGGGCCTCCCGCACTGCATTGACGCCCCATATCAGATTATCGGCGTCCTTTTCCATTTTTTTCCCGGCGCCGACATCTCCGGCCTGTTTGCCCTTGCGTGAACCCTTTGCTCTCACGATTGACTTCCGGGGGCATCAAAGAGGGACGCAACCGGTTTTCCGGCACGATTTCTTCTTCTCCGCAGTCGCTCGCCGATCAACACGCAGCAAAGACTGTCGGTGGCCTCGTCAAGGTCATCATTGACAATCAGATAGTCATACTCGGCGGCGGACCGCATTTCCCTTCGCGCGCCGGCCAGCCGCAGGGCTATGGTTTCCTCATCTTCGGTGCCGCGTCCGCGCAACCGGCGGCCAAGCTCATCAAGGGATGGCGGAGCGATAAAAATCGTTACCGGATTCGCGGCCGCCCTTACCTGGGCCGCCCCCTGGACATCAATATCCAGGATCACGTCAAGCCCGGCCGCCTGGCGTCGTTCGACCTCGGCCCTGCTTGTCCCGTAAAGATTACCGTGTACCTCGGCCCATTCCAGGAAACCGGAAGGCTGCCGGTCCCGGATGGCCAGAAATTCCTCCCTGCTGACAAAAAAATAATCACGACCGTCCTCCTCACCCCTTCTCGGGGCGCGGGTGGTGTGGGAAACGGAAAAGACCAGGCCCGGCAGGTCGGCCATTACCCTTTTGAGCAAGGTGGTCTTGCCACAGCCCGAGGGTGCTGACAGCACAAACAGTATCCCCTCAGCCATTGGTCTCTCCTGTCCGCAAAAGCAGGGAGGCGGGGTTACGCTGTTCTTCTTCCATCTGCGCAAGTCTCTGGGAAATGGTTTCCGGTTGCACCGATGACAGGACCAGATGCCCTGAATCAAGAAGTATAATGGCCCGGGTGCGCCGTCCTTCGGTCACATCAATCAGTTTCTTTTCCCGACGCGCCTCGTCCTTGAGTTTTCTGATCGGTGATGAACCGGGATTGACAACGGCCAGTATGCGGTTCACTTTGACCGCGTTGCCGAAACCGACATTGATAAGCCTGGTTTCCATATCGGCCGGATTATTTCCCGGCCGCCGCGGATGAAACCGCCGACAGAATACCGGAGATTTTTTGAATCACCTTTGCCCCGCAGTCGCCAAGGCCGTGCCGGGATGCCAGATAGGCGGGATCATTATACACAATCCAGGTTTTACCCTGCTCATCCTCGTAGATCAGCATCTTTTGCGGCAGATCGATGGCTATGGTCTGTCTGCACTGCATAAGCGGGGTACCGGCCTTGGGGTTGCCAAAGATAAATATTTCCGTAGGCCGAAGTTTCTTGCCCACCGAAACCGCCCCCTTCTGATGATCGATGCGGGCAAAAATATGCAGACCCTTTGCCTGCAACACCTTTTCAAGATTCTGAGCGGTACCGGTAACGCTATTCTTGCTCTGCAGACGGACAAGGCCATCGCCCGCAAGGGCGCAAGAGGCTATCAGCATACAACTCATCAGTACAGCGGCAAATACTTTCATGATTCATCCTCCTGAAAAGGTTTTTTTGATGGATGTAAAAAAAAGACCCGGCACAGACCCGTTCGTTACGAGTTATTCGATATTCTGGACCTGTTCCCGGAGTTTTTCTATTTCATTTTTCATCTCCACTCCGAGATGGGCAATGGCGCCATTACTGATCTTGGAGGCCAGGGTATTTACCTCCCGCAAAAATTCCTGAAGCAGGAAGTCCAATCTTCGGCCAACGGGTTCATCTCTGTCCAAAAAGTCCGCGAACTGATCTATATGGCTGTGCAGACGGACAATTTCCTCGGTCACGTCCGCCTTGTCCGCCATAAATGCCGCCTCCTGGGCCAGCCGGGCCGGATCGAGATCAACCTCGTCCAGCAGCTTTTCAATCCGAGCTTTTAGTTCCCGGCGGCGGCCCTGGACAATATCCGGAACACTCTTTTCTATGATTTCCACCAGGCCGGCAAAAACCTGCAACCGCTGGAGCAGATCCTGTTTCAGGCTCTGGCCTTCCTGTTCCCGCATCCAATCACAGGCATCGAGCGCCCGGGCAAGCGCCGGTTCAAGTCCGGTCCATTCCCTTTTCAGATCAAGTCCTTCCTCCTGCTGGCTTATCAGCTCACGGAGCCCGAGCATGTCCCTAATGGTGATTTCCCCGGCAAGGTCCAGGCTGGTCTTGATCTCCTGCAGACAGCGGTGATACCTGCGGGCAAGGTCCATGTTGACCTGGAGCCTGACATCCGCCGACACATCACCCCGGACAACGATATTTACCTCCACCCGGCCCCGGTCCAAACGGGTCGCGATCATTTTCTTCACCCGCTCTTCCAGGCCGCTGACACTGCGGGGCAGGACAATACGCTGGTCAAGGAAACGATGATTGACCGTCTTGATTTCCACCGTCCAGGTCCGTTTATCGTGGGAGGCCTCACCCCGTCCAAACCCCGTCATACTCCGTGGCCGCATATGATAACTCCAAAAAATAATCCACCCCGCCGCAGGTGAACGGGGCAGGAAAAATGTTGTCCGCTCATGGAGAACTGATCAGCTGTCCCGGGCCGCCAGAGCGGTCTGCAGTTCCCGGTTGTCGACACAGGCCGTTCCAACCTTGCCGACAACAATGCCGGCGGCATAATTGGCCAGTATGGCGGCATCCCTGGTTGAACAACCGGCAGCCAGACCAAGGGCAAGGGTGGCTGCCACCGTATCACCGGCCCCGGTTACATCATAGACCTCCTTGGCCGTGGTCGGGATGGTCACCAGGGTTTCATCTTCCTGCCAGAGCGCCATACCGGCCTCACCCCGGGTAATAAGCACGGAAGCGCAGTCGATCTGTTCACGAATCTGCCTTGCGGCAGCGGTAAGACTGTGCGTATCGATAATGGCCATATCGCTTATTATTTCCGCCTCATGATGATTGGGCGTGATAATGGTCGCGCCTACAAAGCGATGGACATTCGACGGCTTGGGATCGACAATCAATGGCATCGGTCGTCCCTGTTGCCGCCGCATGTCCGCCATCAGGGAATGCAGCCGGATCATAAGGTCCTCGTTTATCATGCCCTTGGCATAATCGGAGACAATAACCGCGTCAAAATCGGCAAGGTGCTGTTCAAGATAGTTTAACAGATTACGCAGGGACTGCCGGGATGGGACACCGGTTTCCTCCCGGTCGAAACGCACCACCTGCTGGCCCTGGGCAACGATCCTGGTCTTGACCGTGGTCGGACGGTCGGTGGCAACAAGACCGTCAACAGGTGCGGGCAGCTCTTCCATGAGCCGGACAAGCTCCCGGCCCATGGTATCAGCACCGATCATACCGCAGAGAGAGCCTCGGCCGCCAAGGGAGACTATATTGCGCAAGACATTGGCGCTGCCACCGAGCAGCAACTCTTCCCTGTCCACATTGACAACCGGGACCGGGGCCTCCGGAGAAATTCTGGACACGGAACCCCAGATAAAATGATCAACAATGACATCGCCGATCACCAGAATTTTGACATCCCGGAAAAGGGGCGGAATCCGCCGCAAATGATTACTGTTCATGGGTATCCAACTCAATCAGCCGGTCAGCCAGCCGCTCCGCCGCAAAAACCAGGGACTCAAGATCAAGAAAATCCATCACCTCCTGATCAAATAATACCTTGACCCTGGCCTCAAAGCCATCTTCAGGGTCTTCATCCCAAAAGAGCAGATAAATGGGCACATGGGGAAGCACCGGGACAATCATCCCCACATCAGCGCTCTGTTCAGCCGGACCGGGAACCCCACCTACTTGCCGACACAGATCAGCCAGTGCCGCCGGTCGGCCGCAAAAAAGGTCGCCGAGGCGCTGCTCGCAATAGGTGGCCAGGGTTCTGACCTTGGAAATGGAATTGGGCAGGCTTTCCATGCCGACCCAGTTGCCCTGGGGCGGATCGCCGCCGCCAAAGGCAACATAGTTATAGAGAAGAATCTGGTCCCTGGGATCGACCAGCCCCTGGCCATCGACCTGAATATGGGTGCGGTCAAGCAGCACCGGTCGGCCAAGATAAGAAAAACAAAGCTCATCCGGGCGGCCCTGTGTCCATTGGGCCCCGAGCCGGTGGGCAAGCCGGGAAAAATCCAATGCCTGCACCTTGGATTTGAGATGGGCGACCAGGGCCATGTCCCGCTCTTCCTGACCACGGTCAACCGCCTGCAATCCCTTACCGCCCCTGTCCCGGCCCAGTTCAGGCGGCAGGTTGTCCAAATCAATAAAAGGGCAGCCCGAGGCGGCTGCACCGCCCTTGGTTACGGCAACCGCAAAGGCCAGGCAGGTGGGATGACCGCAGCGGCCGCAATTGGATTTCGGCGTCAGGGCGACAAACTCAAGAGGATTCACAACCAAAGACTTTCTAAAAACGAAAAAACTTCTATTTCATCGCCTTGTTCAAGGCGTTGGTTATCAGGGCGGTCATGTCTGCGCCCTTGTCCCGGTACAAAACCGCCGTATTGGGAAGGACAATGGTATACCCGCCTTTTTTCGCCTCTGCCTTGACCACTTGCTCCAATTTTTTCAGGATTGGGGTCAGATATTTTTCCCGCAACTGTTTCAGCTCGAGATTGGCGTCTTCCTGCTTAGCGGCAAGATCCCGACGTTTCTTTTGAAATTCAATCGCCTTTTCCTGTTTTACCTGATCACTCCAGGCCGAACTCTTCTTCTGGATCTCCTTCTGCAACGCCAGCAGAGCATCCTCATCCTTTTTGAATTTGGCCCGCAACTGGTTCATTTTCTTCTCCAGCACCTTCTGGGCTTTTTTCCCTGCCGTGGAGTTTGCCAGCACCTTTTTCATATTGATCACACCGATTTTTACAGCGGCCGCGTGAACATTACCGGCAGTTGAAATGGACACCGCACAGAAAACAACCATCATCAACATACCGGTACAACCAAAGAAACGTTTCATTACAAACTCCTCATATAGTAAGATTTAACAACACCGCCGGACAAGGCGGAAAAAACAGCATGCGTAAAAAACTGGAAAACAAAAACAAAAAATATCAGTAAATTGAAGCCCTGAATAAACAAACCGGATGGAAAGAATTTCCTTCCATCCGGCTCGGGAAACAGACATGCGGGCCTATTTATTTGAGGCCACCCTTGACAATAACAAAATCATCCCGACGGTCCTGGGCCCAGGATAATTCATCATGACCAAAGAGAAGCAATTTTTCCTCTCCCCAGGAAATCGTTGTCAGATTGGCGCCGTTTACCCCGAGATTAACCAAATATTTTCGCGCGCTCTGGGCCCTTCGCTCACCAAGGGCAAGGTTATACTCCCTGGTGCCGCGGGGATCGCAATTGCCTTCTATACGCACCCTGATCTGTGGATGGGCCTTTAAAAAATCCGCATTTTTTTCAAGACGCCCCACCTGGTCACCCTCGATCATTGACGAGTCAAAGGCAAAATAAATCGGCAGCATGGGGGCGGAAGTCCTGCCCTCGATGGTGGCGGATTCATCGGTTGCCGCCGTATCCAGAGATTCCGCCGGCCCGAGCCCTTCAGTCACTGTTGGCGCCGTGGGCGGCGGTGTCTTTTTTCCGCAGCCAACCAATAAAAAACAACACATAACAGCCAGCATGAACATCTTTGCAAACATTTCGTTATTCAACACATTATCCTCCTGATGGATAAAGATATCCGGAACCATAAGAAAAGAACCCCTGTCCCATCCTAATCACGCCTCAATCATACTATCATTCCAGCGTGTTGGGGGATGGTACATTTACGGCACGGCCCCGGCACGACCTGTTGATTCAAGATCTGCAGCTGTCCAACCGATCATAATTCTACCTCAACAAAACAGGAATACAACATTTTTTTCCGCCCTGTGAAATTAGCTTGCAAAACAGCACCAGCCTTTCTAAGTTCGGAAGGTGGTAGAATTCGACCTTTCATTCTTTGGACAATGGGTGGAACAGCTTAATACACAGGAATGGAACAATAATTGGTTCGCCGCTCTATACAGGGCAAAGATCACCCTTTGCCAAGGTGCGGCCAACCCGGGATTTTTTTTCGGCGAACATCGTCGTTGTAACTTTTTACCAATTCAACAAGATTGACAGCGGAAAAAACAATTACAGTTGACAGCGAAAAGGACCTGGTCTCTCGCAACGAATATGGTACCTTTTTTGGCGTCACCCAGGATACCCTTGACAGGGTCTGGCAACAGCTGCGGGAACCGGCCGGCAATTCGGCAATCTACGTGTCCATGGAGATCGGCGCCGACCCGGACGTCTTTCATCCCGTACTCGACTTTCTGCATGATTTGGAAATAACCGGCAGTGACGATAAAACCGCCGATGCCTTTATCCGGAAATATCTGCACGGCCCCCGCAAGATTCCCAACTACAGCGGCGGACTCGGTGTCCTGGCAGGAGATACCTTAAAAAGCTTTGCCGATATGCACATTCCGGTTGTGGCAATAAGTCTGCTTTACCGGGAAGGCTACTTCTCCCAGTTTGTGGATTCCAAAGTCGGCCAGATCGACCAGGCCACCAGCTGGAACCCGGAAAAGACCCCCACCCTGTTCCAACTGCACGATCCCGCCAACCCGGAATCGCCCCTTGAAATCGATGTTCCTTTTTTCAATGAACGCGATGAACCGGAACAGATCAAGGCCCAGGTATGGATGAAAATGGAGGTGAGCGAAGAGCTTGATTTCTTTGTTCCTGAATTTCTGATCGATTATTCAATCGATTCCGCTCCGGCCTGGATACGTGAGGCCTCGGACCAGCTTTACAATGCCAAAACAACCATCATGAAGGCCAATCAGCGACGGATGCTGGGCTCCTGCGTCCTGCCCCTGATGGAGGCCTTGGGGTTCACCGGCCGCACCATTCACTTAAATGAACAGCATGGGGTTGCGGTCTCCCTGCATCTTATCTTGCGGGAGTTGAAGAAACGCCTTGGCAAGGATTTTTATCAACGAATGACAGACAGTGAGATCCTGCAGGTGGTGGACACCGTGGCCCAACGGATCGTCTACACCATCCACACCCCGGTCAAGGCCGGTCATGACCGTTTCCCCCGTTCCATGTACACAGGCATCAGCCACCGGGTCTGTCGGCGGATCCTGGATCTGCTGGCCAAGGATGAGGATTCGCCAGGCGAGTATAATTTCACCACCCTGGCCATGCGGGTGAACCGGGCCGTCAACAGTGTCAGCCGCCTGCATCGTGACGTAACACGCAGGCAGTTTCCCCGCTTTGCCGGCAAGATCACCGCCATAACCAACGGCGTTCACCACCTCACCTGGATCAGCGCCAACCGGGCCCGGATATTTGATCAGTCGCCGCTCCTTACAGGCTGGCGGAACGACCCCGGTATCTTTTCCGGCCTGGCAGCGGACCTGCATGATCTCAATACCGCCCTCGCCATGGCATGGCAGCAGGACAACCGCATTCTGATCGACTATATCAACCGAATGCTGAAGATGCACCGCAACCAGATGCTGGAGACCTGGATCGACCCGCCCAACTACCTTTCCCGCCTGGAAGAGGCCCCTGATCTCGAACCAGGGGTGTTTACCATCGGCTTTGCCCGCCGGTTCTCCACCTACAAGAGGGCTGATCTGATTTTCAAGGATATTGACGCCCTGGCCGATATTCTTCTGCAAAAAAAACGGCGCATTAACCTTGTCTTTGCCGGCAAGGCCCATCCCGCCGATGAACCGGGAAAAAACGTTCTCAAGCTGGTTCTTGACAACCAGGAAGAACTGTATCGCAAGAGTCACGGGCTGGCAAAGCTGGTCTTTATTCCCGGCTATGACATGTCGATTGCCAAGATGATGGTTTCCGGTGTCCATGCCTGGCTCAACAGTCCCAAGCGCCCGCTTGAGGCGTCCGGAACCAGCGGCATGAAGGCGGCCATGAACGGGACACCCAATATCAGTGTCATGGACGGCTGGTGGGTCGAAGGGTACCAGAATGGGTTGACCGGATGGAAGTTCGGCTATGAAGGCCCGGTTGAAGAGGCCGATTTAAGTGAAGAAGCCGACAGCCTGCTCTATGAAGAGGATTCACTGTCTTTTTATACGCTGCTCCCTGAAGTACTTGATATTTTTTATGACCGGCCTGAAGAATATCTCCAGGTTGCCGTCAATAACCTGCGGCTCAATGTGCCCATCTTCAACACCCATCGGATGGCGGCTGAATATGTTGGCAAATATAACCTGCAACTGGATGAACAGACAGCCGCAACGGTCCGACACTTTCAACAGTTGTATCAAAGCGACCAGAATGGTAAGTGATATGCCCATAAGTACACCATCTACGCATTATTATTTACAGGAAGGAGTAAACCCATGGCCCGCCATATGAACCCGAGCCGTTCCACCAACAAGACCATCGATGCCATTGACCGCAAGCGGGAGCGGGAACGTCGCTTCATGCTGCGCAAGGCAAGGGAAAACGCAGAAAATCTTGCCATATCGCTTGTCCAGCGGCTACTTGATGAGCATATCATTGAAACAAACTCCCACCAGGCCATCTGTGAAGCCATGGAAAAACAGCTGGCGGGTTTAAGCGAAATGGAGGAATTTGACATGCAGTTCAAAATCGCTCCGATCCGCACCCTGACTCAGGACCCCAACCTGGTCAGCCTCTATATTACCCAGTATATCATCGAAGACCTCATCGAGCATCCGGCTATCCAGGATGTGTTCGGAGACGACCTGGATGTCTACAGGGCAGTGGATTCGGTCCTCACCCGGATACGGCCGAAATAATCGGCAAGGACTTAACAGGGTTTATAACTCCATGGTTGTCCCTTCTCCGGATCATTCCTTCCCGAGCCTGGTTTTTGCCAATGATAGAGGAGAGATACTTGACTATGACGGCCTGGAGATGGCCGGCGCCAGTGCGGGCGATTTTCGCCGGCCCCTTCGGCAGGATCTGATAGAACTGCCCGCCGGCTCGGAACTCTTTGTCCTTCCAGGACGTTTACCGGTCGGTATTGAACCGGACACCGGAGAACCGGCACTGCTTGAAACCAATCCCTATGCGCCCGGCGAACCGATCCAGGCGGTGGCTGCCTTTATGGCCCCGGCCCATACCGCCATCTTTACAGCGGCCTATCAGAAAAAAAATACCAAGGCCCCGCTCCTGCCCCTCTTTGCCTATACCGCCGTGGGATGGCTGGATGGAAAGTTTTATGTGGCCGCCTTCAGATCGGATGCGGACATCAGGCAGGACCCCCTCGGCTTTGACCAGGAGCGGATCAACAAACGGACTGCCGTCCGGCTGGCCAGGCATCCAAAAAACAGACTGATCCAGCACCTGGGAAAATGCTGCCTGACCTACGGCTGCCCGGCTGCGCGTAATTACTTTCTCGGCCGCTGGGAGGCGCCCCTGCCCTGCTCGCCGATCTGCAACGCCGCCTGTATCGGCTGTATTTCCCTGCAGCCATCCGGCTGCTGCCCTTCCACCCAGGACCGTATTCAGTTTGTCCCCAGGGTTGCTGAAATTGCCCAAACAGCCATCCCGCACCTTGAGACCGCCCCTGATCCGGTTGTCAGTTTCGGGCAGGGATGCGAGGGTGAACCACTTTTGCAGGCAAAGACGATCAAACGTGCCATCCATCGTATCCGGGAGAAAACCGACCTGGGCACCATCAACCTCAACACCAACGGCAGTCTTCCCATGGAAGTGCGTAAACTGGCGGCCGCCGGCCTTAATTCCATCCGTATCTCCATGAACAGCGCCCGCACCCGTTACCACAAACGCTATTACCGGCCCAGGGGCTTTGCGCTGGCCGATGTCTGCAACTCCATTGCCATCATGAAAGAACATGGACGCCACGTTTCCCTCAACTATTTCATATTGCCGGGATTTACCGATGATCCGGAGGAGTTCAATGCCCTTTGCCGACTCGTTGCCCGCTACCAGCCTGACCTGATCCAGTTGCGCAACCTGAACATGGATCCGGAATATTATCTGGAATCCATCAAATTTACCGCCACCGGCAGACCCATGGGCATGAGAAACTGGCTGGCAGCGCTGCAGACAAAATTTCCCCGATTGCGTTTTGGCTACTTCAATCCACCGCTTCGCTGACCGATTTTCCCATAAGCGCTTTTTCCACCTCTTCCACATCGACATCCTTGAATTTTTCCGCATCCGAGCGTGAGAAAAATTCACAGGCCCGTTGCCAGGCCAAAAGCAGGGTCGAACTCTTCTGCACCGCCATGGCCAGATGATGGCCAAAGGCATAGTTAAGGGCAAAATAATGAGTAAACTCCTTTAGCCTGCCAAGCCGACGTTCGGGCCGAAACCGTGCCAGCCCCAGGGCAAAACGGCTGTAAATCCAGGGGAGATTGATTTGGCATTCGTCAACGGAAATCCCATATATCTCTCTGGCAATTTGCGCAAACAGCCACGGTTTCTGCGGCGCCGCCCGACCTATCATCAAGCCGTCGGCGCCGCTCTGTTCCAGGCAGCGGGCCGCATCCTCCACCGAAAAAATGCCGCCATTGGCGATCACTGGAATATCCAGCCAGTCTTTGACCTTGCCCACCCATTGCCAACGCGGTTTACGAGCAAAAGATTCACCACTCAGACGGGCATGGACCGTCACCAGATCAATGCCCTCCTCTTGCAGCATCAGACAAAAATCACGCAGGGATGGTTCGTCAAGGCGTTGGCCAAGTCGAATTTTTGCGGTCAGTGGCAGGTCGGTCAGGCTGCGGGCGGTCCGGATAATCAGGCGCACCTTTTCCGGATTGTCCACCAAGGAACTGCCTCCGCCCGCCTTACGCACCTTTGGCGCCGGACAACCGAGGTTCAGATCAACAACATCGGCCGACAACCGGTGCAGCGCTGTTATAGCCGGGGCTATTTCCCTGGTATCAGTGACCAGCAGCTGATAGGCCAGGGGTGCTTCCCGTGCTGTTCTGACAAGGTAGGGAGATACGCGTGGACTTTCCACCGGCAGTTTCCGGGCGGACAGCATTTCCGTTGACAACATGCCCACCCCGCCAAAATCAAGCAAAAGGGTACGCAGGGCCGAGTGGGTCAGGCCGGCCATTGGCGCAAGCAGGAGTGGCACAGCCAGTTTTTTATCCTTTATCTTCAGCATATTTGATCTTTACCATGATTAAAATGAATCATTATTCATTTTTCTTGACATCCTTGGGAAACAATGGTTAATCCGTTTGAGAATTATTATTCGATAACTTTTTCCCCTTGAATTGCAAGACAAAACGAGAACTGATTATGAACGCACCAACCCCGATGATTCGCCTGACCACCCAGCGTCAGATCATCCTTGAAGAACTGTCCAAGGTCAAAACCCATCCAACAGCCGGTGAAGTCTATGACATGGTCCGCAAACGGTTGCCCAGGATCGGTTTGGGCACGGTCTATCGCAACCTTGAACTGATGGCTGAAAACGGGATGATTGCAAAACTCGAAGTCGGTGGAACGCAGAAACGATTTGACGCAACCACAGACCCACATTACCATATCCGCTGTTCCTGCTGCGGCAGGGTCGACGATATTGACATTCCGGTCATGGATTCGCTTGTTGATGCGGCGGCCGAGGGTTCCTCCTACCAGATCATTGGCCACCACATCGAATTTACCGGCATCTGTTCCCAGTGCCGGCAAGAGGACAATATCACCTCCTTGCAATAACCTCGTGGTCCTGATGGAGATCGTGACTCTCCTCTACCCGGGTGGCAACAAAAAGTACAACTGATATTCTGAATCAAAAAGAAAAAGGCGTCTGCACTAAACCGGGCAGACGCCTTTTTCACTTTTCCCTGTAGCCAAGTAAATGATCAGAAAATCACCCTGCAAATACGACGTTTTCCCACCTGCAGCAGGGCCGATCCTCGTACAGGAATTTCCGTATTTATGTCGGTTACTTTTGTTCCATCGACGCTGACGGCATTCTGCGTAATCATCCGCCGTCCATCCGAGGTCGACTTCACCAGATCCGCTTGGACCAGCAGTCTGGGAAGCCAGATGGCCGCCTCATCCACCTGGATTTTCTTTTCCGGAATTTCATCAGGCAGTTCATTCTTTGTAAACACCTGTTCAAAATTACGCTCGGCCGCATCGGCCGCATCACCATCGTGGAACCGGGTGACCAGCTCCCTGGCCAGACGCACCTTAACCGCCTTGGGATGAATAGTTCCGGCCTTCATCTCCTCTTGCAAGCGAACGATTTCATCCATGGAAAGATCACTGAGCAATTCGTAATAGCGAAACATCAAATCATCGCTGATGGACATGATTTTTCCAAAAATATCATCGGCTGACTCCGAGATGCCGATATAATTGCCCAGGGATTTACTCATCTTGTTCACCCCGTCAAGCCCCTCGAGAAGGGGCATGGTCAATACGACCTGGGGCTCCTGGTTACGTCCTTTCTGCAGGTCCCGGCCCATGAGCAGATTAAAGAGCTGGTCCGTGCCGCCGATCTCCACATCGGCCTCCAGGGCCACCGAATCATAGCCCTGGATCAGGGGATAGAGAAATTCATGGATGGAAATCGGCCGATTGGATTCAAACCGCTTTTTGAAATCATCCCGTTCAAGCATCCTGGCAACAGTCAGCCGGGAGGCCAGTCTGATCATTTCATAGGAACTCAACTCACCAAGCCAGGTCGAATTAAAGGCCACCTTGGTCTTCTCCGGATCAAGGATTTTAAACACCTGTTCCTTATAGGTCTCGGCATTACGTTCCACATCCTCCCTGGTCAGCGGCGGCCGGGTGTCCGATTTGCCGGTGGGATCTCCGATCAATCCCGTGAAATCACCGATCAAAAAGACAATCTGATGCCCGAGCTGCTGAAAATGGCGCAGCTTCTGCAATAAAACCGTATGCCCGAGATGCAGATCAGGGGCAGTCGGATCAAAACCGGCCTTGATAATCATGGGCTTGCCGGTCTCCACGGAACGGGTTAATTTTTTGACCAGTTCCTCACGGGAAATCAAATCAACAGAGCCCCGCTCGATCAGGGCCGCCTGTTCCTCCACACTTTTCATTCAGCACTCCTGCCTATTGTGTATCACAAATTGAGCGTTTCACTCAACTTAAGGGTAAATATTTCCACACCTATTTGGCATACTCAACCGCACGGGTTTCCCGAATAACGGTTATCCGTATCTGTCCCGGATAGGTGAGCTGGGCTTCAACAGCCTTGGCGATATCATGGCTGAGCAGGGTTGCCTCATCATCATGGACCTTCTGACTGTCGACAATGATCCGCAAATCCCGTCCGGCCTGAATGGCATATGATTTTTCAACCCCGTCAAAACTGTTGGCTATGTTTTCAAGATCCTCCAGCCGCTTGACATAACTCTGCAGCATCTCCTTCCTTGCTCCGGGCCTGGCCCCGGAAAGGGCGTCTGCCGACTGGACAAGAATATCGAGAACACTTTTGGGCGGTTGGTCTTCATGGTGGGCGCCGATTGCATAGACAATGTCATCGGCCTCTCCATATTTTCTGGCAAGATCACGACCGATAATGGCATGCGATCCCTCTACCTCATGGTCCACGGCCTTACCTATGTCATGCAGCAAGCCGGCCCGTTTGGCCTTTTTCACATCCAGGCCAAGCTCAGCCGCCATAACTCCGCAGAGGAAGGCCACTTCCAGGGAATGCTGGAGGATATTCTGTCCATAACTGGTGCGATACTTCAACCGTCCAATCAGGGCAACAAGATCGACATGCATCCCATGGGCGCCGACATCAAAAGTGGCCTGCTCCCCGGCCTCACGAATTTCCACCTCCAGCTCTTCCGTCACCTTGGCCACCACCTCTTCCACCCGCGCCGGATGAATGCGGCCATCGGAAATCAGCTGGGTGAGCGCCAACCGGGCCACCTCTCTGCGCACCGGATTGAATCCTGACAGGATAACTGCCTCTGGTGTGTCATCGATGATAATATCAATGCCGGTGGCCGCCTCAATAGCACGAATATTCCGCCCCTCCCGACCAATAATGCGGCCTTTCATCTCATCATTGGGCAGGGGCACCATGGAAACCGTTTTGTCGGCAACATAGTCGCCGGCATAACGGGCAATGGCCAGGGCAAGAATATTCTTTCCCTTGCGGTCGGCGGCTATTTTCATCTCGTTTTCGATACGGCTCAACTGCTTGGCCGCATCCATACGGGCCTCACTTTCAATGGAGGCCATGAGTTCCTTTTTGGCCTCTTCCCGTCCGATACCAGCTATTTTTTCGAGCTTGTACCGCTCCTGGTCAATCAACTCATCAAGCTCCCGTGATTTCCGCTCAATCTGTTTTTCTTTCTTCAGGAGTTCAGCCTCGTCTTCACGCAATTTATTTGCCCTTTTATCCAGGGCCGTAAAGTCCGCCTGCAGTTCATCAAGCTTGCGGTCCAGACGCCGCTGTTCCTCCTTGAGCTCACGACGGCACTGTTTTGCCTCCCTGTCAGCCTCCAGTTTAATCTGATAGGCCTCCTCCTTGACCTGCAGCAACGTCTCTTTTTTTATCTTTTCGGCTTCCTGGATGGCATTTTCAACAATCTGCCGCCTCTGCGCCTCCACGTTTGCCTGATTCTCCTCAACCAGTTTTTTCCTCAGAAAAAAACCAATTACCGTTCCAGCAACCAGGAACAAAAGGAGTAGAAGTATTGTCATGGCACCCATATCATTCATCACCCATGTATGTTATGCAGGAAGTACGAAAAATTTGATAACCCTGCGAAGATAAACAGAGAAAACAGGCAGGACCGGATGGATCACAACAGGAGGCTATTTCCCGGCGTCAGAACCACGAAAAAAAATCGTTGTCCAATTCTCCGGAATTCTGTTTCATCCCCATAATGTACCGAGGAACCATATTGTTAACATGGAACCATTTTCACAATCAAGGAACCAAAACAAAAAAACGGACGGAATAACCAGTAGTTATCCCGGAACAACACCATGGCCGGAAAAGGAGAATAGAGGGGCAATCATCCCCGATCAGGAGTAAAGAGAGTATGGAACAACAATTTTCAGCAGACCGGGCCGAACCGACAGCTGGCCCGCCATTGCCCGCTGTTTACAGCCGGGCTGTCTGCAAGAAAACAAAGTATTGATATATAATAAACCTGATCGTATCAGTATTCCCATTTTTCCACCGGGCCTGCGCCCTGCCTGTTCACTCACAGACGTAACCCCATGTAAACATGGTTGGTCCGTCTGTATGACAAGGGCGAGATAATCGCCCAATTATTTATAATAAAATCCCCGCTCTGCCGTGTTAATGAAATGATTAAACCTAAATACATTAGGTGGGCAATGCCGATGCCGCTTCCTGGAAATCAGTAAAGATTTCCATTTCATCGGCATTTCCGGCTGCCCTAATCATGAGAGTTGGCTCAATACCTCATTAATCACCAACAGCGCAGGGAATTGATTCGCATCCGAGCATCCGGTTTTCCGGTTTAGTTCAAAAAAATCCAGATGCCATAAAAGTGTTCCATCAACGAGTCTATCCCATTGACAAAAAAAAAGAAAATATCTACACACCCGGTTTTAGGCCATCACGAAACTCTTACGAATGCCTTGAAAAATTAGAATTTTCGTTCGAGGTCAGCTAAGCGTAGACTCTGAGAAACAGAAAAATTACAAAACGCAGCATATTAGACATATGTGAGCATTTTTCATTTTTCTGTGACGCAGAAATCAAACAACAATTTTTCAAGGTGGCCTTAAATCGGGTACAATACCGAGGTATTATTTCTTTCCTCTGATTGCAGCTTCAGCATAACAAATGTTTCATTGAAACAAAAATGATATTTATCAGCACAAAGCGATTTGCTGTCTCGGCTCTCATACCTATAAGCCGATATAACATTCCACTGACCGGGAAAATCAATCCCTGTCCGCCTGTCAATCTATTTCAGACATTTTATCAATCAATCCATCAATGGAACGACCCTGCCGATTGCGGTACTCCTCAAACTCGCGCTTCAACCTGACGTACCTGTCCGCTATCCGGAGACACCCGAGAACCAGCAATTTGCTGGAAGGGACTGTTGAGGTATAGGTTCCGTCTGATCCTTCAAGCTCATTGCGCAGGATCCGGACCACCTCTTCGACCTCACTTTCCGGCGCATCACTGTAAAAAGTAAACTCTTGTCCAAAAAGAGAAAAACGGACCAGACGCTCTTCCATTACACTAAAAAACCGTCAAGGGTTTCACAGGGACTCGGAATCTCCTTCAAACAGGGAAGCCTGCACTCCACCCTGCTCCTGATTGTCTGTATTTTCCGCTCCAAAGCCTTCCTGTTCCGCCTCCCACTGTTCTATCCGTCCAATAAGACCCGAGACCCGTTCACCAACAACGGCACGTTCATTGGACAGCTCATCCAGCCGGTTTTTCAATTCAGCGCACTCGGCATCCCGCTCCTGCAGGGTCGCCTGCAGGGCATGAAATTCTTCCTTCAGCTCATGGTACTTGGTGAGCAACTTGTCAACAAACTGTTCCAGTCTGGCCAATTCAGCATTATTTTCCATACATTCCTCCCTACCGACGGTTATTCACACAGGAGTGATAACCAGTTGAAATCAATATAAACAAATATGTACTATACAAACCATCCCCGGCCAGCGCAAGGCTTTTAGCCGAATCAATAGCGGCTATATCTCCAGTTAGCGGGCCGGCCATCATGATACGGCAAATAGCCATGAAAGACGCGCGGATCATCATCGAAAACCAGGGGCAGAAAATACCGATCTCCCTCCCACATGGGCAACGTATCCAGTTTTTCCAGTGGATGCCAGGCGAGATCACCCTCTGAATTTTTCGTATACGGTGTTCCGGAAAAACGGGTAATCAGGAAAATAAAGCCGAACCAATCTTCACCGTCCCGGCCAAATCCCTGCCAGTTGATCGTGCCGCGCAGGGTCATATCAACGCAAACCAGGCCCGATTCTTCGGCAATTTCACGACGCATGCACTCGGCAACATCTTCACCTGGCTCCATCTTGCCGCCCAGGCCATTATATTTGCCCAGGTGCTGGTCTCCTGTTCTGGCTGTCCGATGGACCAACAAAACACGTTTTCTATCCGGAGACAGGATATATCCAAGGGTTCCCAGTACTGGCGTATACATAAACATCGACCTGTTTCATTTTCCAGACGGCACAAGGCCAATTCAGGAACGTGTGAAAAATAGCATTGGCAACATGAAAACTTCCTTCTCCTTCTCCCCGGCTATATGCTACTATATAAAAAGTCGAGTGGTTTCAAGACAGCCACCAACATTTCCGCGTCCAATCCCTGCAAATCAGGCAAACGAATAATGGTGCAAAGATCGCCTCAAATCATAGCTTTTTTTTTCAGGCTCTTCACCCTCTTTTTCTGGTTATCCCTTCTTTTTCCCCAAACACCGGCCCTTGCCGGCACGGGTTCCCGTTTCCCGCTCTACACCGTGATTGTTCCCAATGTCCGCTTTTGGGAAAAGGTCTATGGCACCTACACCAGCAGACAGGGAATTCTCCATGACAAGAACGATCTCTCCATTATTTACGGGGTTGTTGATCTGGTTGACTGGAACACGCCGGCAGCGGCTCGGATAAACAAAAAGCTGATAAAACTTGCCCGCCGCCGGTACAAGGCCATCCTGACGGATCTGGGGCATGGCAAACGCCCCCGGACCAGGGAAGAAAAACGTATTGCCGCCCTGTTCGCCCATAAAAGGCATGGTGGATTTTTAAAGGCCAGGGACAACATCCGTCTGCAAATCGGCCAAAAGGACAGTTTCCGCAAAGGTGTCATTCGCTCAGGGGCCTACATGCGCACAATAAAAAGTATTTTTCGTTCCTACGGGCTTCCCCTTGAGCTGGCGTATCTTCCACATGTCGAATCGTCCTTTAATCCAAAGGCCCATTCCAAAGCCGGAGCGGTCGGTCTCTGGCAATTTACCCGCATTACTGGCAAAGATTTCATGACCATCAACGATGTCCTCGATGAACGGTATGATCCGGTACTCTCCAGCAGGGCGGCGGCGAAACTGCTGAAAAAAAATTATCAGCAGTTGGGAAGCTGGCCCCTGGCCCTTACCGCTTACAACTATGGCCGCCCCGGTATGGTACGGGCCCTGAACCAGAGAAAAACATATACCAATATCTTTAAAAACCACCATACGGGTCTGTTTAAATTCGCGGCCCGTAATTTTTACTCCGAATTCCTGGCCGCTTTCCACACCGCCCGAAGGATGGAAAAGGACCGCTCCCTCATCCGAAACCGTCCGGCGGCAACCTTTACCATCCGCATGAAGGGCTATGCTGATTTTGACCGTATCCGTCGTTTTTTAAAAATTTCAGCCACAGACCTGGCCCGACTCAATCCTGCATTGCAACATCCGGTACTCGTCGGTAAAAAATATATCCCGAAAGGGTATCACCTCCGTTTACCGGCAACGCCGTCCATCAGGCGGCGGGCAAAAAAACTAGGATCACGTTTTTTTCATGCCCGCCAGATTCGCGACCGCGTTTATATCGTCCGTAGGGGTGACACCATCAGCTCCATCGGCAAAAAATTCGGTGTTTCAAGCCATAGCCTTATTCGCGCCAACCATTTAAACAGCCGGGGGGTCATCCATATAGGCCAGAGGCTGCGGCTGCCTCCACGGCGGGTAGGCAGACACAAAGACACCATTGTCATCCTGGAGGACAGGGCTAAGTACAAACCTTAAGAGACACGGAATATATCACATATTCCGATACCAAATTTGACTCCGATGTCAAAGCGTGGAAAAATATGTATATTTGATGAACTCGTAAAAAATCCAGATATACAGGCAAGCGGAGTGTAGCGGAGACTCTGAGGAGTAGTGTTCTGTGGCGGGTCTTGACTATACATGTAGTATGTCGAGAATCGCCACAGGACACACGACGCAGTAAATCGAAGTTTTTACGACGCCATCATCTTTTAATTGGCAAACTATCCTGACAACGACAACGCCCTATCAAGACAAGCGGACAGGATGTTCTTTTTTCTAAATAGTATTCTCTGTCCCCGGAACCTGACAACCAAGGAGAAAGTCATGGACATATCAAAAACCATTGCCGAATTAAAAAAACGTCCGGATTTCACCGATAATGTCGGTATGATCCTCATCCACAACGGCACCGTGCGAAACTGGTCGCGTAAGGACCGCAGCAGGGTAACCGCCCTGGAGACAACGGTCGACGAACAACATGTTGAACAGCTGCGCCGGGAATACAAACAGAAACCCGGCATCTATGAAATTATCATTGAAACACATTCCGGCAGATTCCTCCCTGGCGATGACCTGCTCTTTATCATCGTTGCCGGCGATTTGCGGGAACATATCAAACCGGTGCTGGCCGAGCTTCTCGACCGGGTCAAAGCTGAAGCCATCAGCAAGAAAGAGGTTACCATCCAATGAACCAGGTCGGACCAACAGCACAATAACTTATAAAAAGCAACAGGTTACGCTAAAAACACGTGTAATCCTGTTTGCCAACAAAAATACCCTTCTCACCATCCCAGGGGGAAAAATAATACATGACCACCGCTGCCCGACTGATAAAAAAATACCAGCGGGGCAACACCCTGCCCCATATCGTTGCCCGACTCGCCCAGCTGATCAATGATGACAACTCCACCCTGCGTGATTTCGAGGAGATCATCAGTCTGGATCCGGCTCTGGTGGGACGCCTCCTGACGCTAGTCAACTCTTCCTATTACGGTCTGGTCCATAAAGTGGATTCCGTTTCCCGAGCCATTGCCCTGCTTGGGATGAAAAATCTCCACAACATAGCGGTCACTGATGCCCTGAAGGGAATGTTCACAACCGGGAAAGGTGATGATGGCTTTTCCAGGGACCGATTGTGGATCCACTGCGCGGCAACGGGAATCTGCAGCAAGATGATTGCGGAACGAATTTTTTCCATCAATGGAGACGATGCCTATCTTGCCGGTATTCTGCATGATATAGGATTGATTGTTGAATGGCAGGGCGCCGAGGAAAAATTCCTCCAGGCATACAGGCAACTTGGTGACGAAGAATCCGACATTATCGAACTGGAGAGAAAACATCTTGGCACGGATCACTGTGAAATCGGCTACCTGCTGGCACAGGAGTGGCAGATACCGGATTCATTGTGCAAGGCCATTGGTAATCATCACTCAAACATGGACGACATACAACCCGAGTCACCACTTGGTATCCTGCAAATCAGTGAATATATTCTCAGTCAGTTGGGTTTTTCCGTCAAGGAGGGAATACACATTGTTCCCGTTTCTTCACTGGCTGATCATATCCAACAAAACATTGATGAATATACGGTGCTTGCAGAGGAAATCCCGGACGAAATCGAGCGGGTGCGCGAGCTGTACGAACATTGAGACCAAAGCCATGACCACACTTTTCTCCGACCTTGTTGCCGCCGATGAAATCCTGCCTGCGCTTCTTGAGCACCTGGAACAGGAGACCGAAGGGCTGTGCTTTCTCCTCTGTGACCGGGAGGAAAATATACTGGCCTCCCCGGATTTTCCCCAACCTGCCGATGGGGTGGTGTCGGCGCTGAAAAAACACAGGGAAAATCCAAAACACGCACCGGTTTTGTCGGCAAAAAACGGCTTGTATATTCAGGACTGTCCGGAACTGGGGTTGTCTCTGGCCGTCCAACCAAAACCGGATCAACGCAAGAAAATAGATAATACGGAATTGGGACAGATTGTCCGCCTTGCTGTTGCTCTCTATCTCACCCGCAGGGAAATGGAGAAAACCGCGGCCCGGTTACGGATTCAAAAAAAACAGTTTGACCGCCGGGCAAGTGTTCTGGAAAAAAAATTCCAGGACATCATGGAGGAAAATGAACAGAATTATCTGAAGATCCAGGAACAGCAGCTTAACTATTCAAAAACGCTCCAGGCCGAAATCGCCCGGCAGACAGCGGAATTGCGGGCAGCCAAAAAAGCGGCCGAAACCGCCAATGTGGCCAAGAGTGAATTTCTGGCCGCCATGAGCCATGAAATCCGCACCCCGATGAACGGCATCATCGGTTTCACGGATATGCTGCTTGATACCAGCCTGGACGAGGAGCAGGTGGAGTTCGCCCGTACCATTAAACGAAGTTCAGAGGCATTGCTCTCGCTCATCAATGATATCCTTGACTTTTCCAAAATTGAGGCCGGCAAGCTTGAATTGGAAGAAATTGAATTTGACCCGGAAATAACGGCCCAGGATGTCTGTGACCTGATCCGTCCCCGGGTTATCGGGCTGCCCATCGAAGTGCTCTGTAGAATCGATAACGCGCTGCCGGCAAATGTTATCGGCGATCCCGGACGCTACCGTCAGGTCCTTGTCAACCTGATGGGCAATGCCGCCAAATTTACCCGGGAAGGGGAACTGGAACTTGCCATTAAGGTGGAAGATGAAGAAAAAGACTCCCTTGTCCTGCATGCGACTGTTCGTGATACAGGCATTGGCATTGTCGAGGAAAAGCTGGAATCCATATTCGAGGCCTTTAAGCAGGCGGACGGCTCGACAACCCGGGAATACGGGGGGACCGGCCTGGGTCTATCCATCTGCCGCCGGATAGCCAAACTCATGGGCGGCCATGTCTGGGCGGAAAGCGAATCGGGCAAGGGCTCTATATTCCACTTTACCGCCCGAATGAAAAAGGCGAAAAAACAGAAGGCAAAAAATTTTCGCAGGGTCTCCCTCAGCGGCAAACATGTTCTCATTGTCGACGATAACCGCACCAATCTGAGTATCCTGCAGCATGCCCTGGAATCAGCCGGCCTGCTGGTGAGGGCTGTACACAAAAGCAGCGATGTGGAACAGGTCCTTCGGCAGGCGATACATGATAACACCCTGTTTGACCTGATCATCCTCGATATTCAAATGCCCTACCCAGACGGCTACGTCCTGGCTGAACTTGTCAGGGGCATGAAGGAGACGTCTTCCATCCCCTTACTGGCCTACACCTCGTCCACCGAACGTAACGCCCATCGCTGCCGAAAGGCGGGATTTGACGCCTTTCTCACCAAACCGGCCCGCCGGGAAATCCTGTTTAAAACCATGGAAAAACTGTTGGCGCCGCCAATAAAAGAGAGAAAAACACAAAAAAAGGAACAATTAATCACCCAATACTCGGTAAGAGAGGAAATGAAGCAGTCGGTCCGTTTACTGCTGGCCGAAGACAATCCCGTCAACCTGAAACTTGCCACTCTGATACTGACCAAGGCCGGTTACACGGTAACAAGCGCCGGCAACGGCAGGGAAGCAGTTGAAACATTCTCCAGGGCCCCACAAGATTTCGACCTGATCCTGATGGATATACAGATGCCGATAATGGATGGACTGACGGCGACCAGGGAACTTCGGGACCGCGGCTTCAATGACATCCCGATCGTGGCCATGACGGCAAACGCTATGAAGGGTGATAGAGAAAAGTGTCTTGATGCCGGCATGAACGATTACATAACCAAGCCCATCAAACGTGAAATCGTTTTTCAGATCATTGAAAAATGGATCACTCAAAAAAACGCCCCGGACCATTGAGTTCCGAAACCTCCTGCTTACGGGTAAACAACATGCCGGCAACAGCCATTCAGTCCCGTCTTCGCGACTGGGCCTTTACGCAGCTCAATGAAGAAGCGCCTGAAAAAAAACTGCTGAAATCAATCGTCCGTATTGCCATAATTGTAACGCATGTTTTTTTCAAAACCCATATTTCCCTGCGCGCTTCCGCCCTTACCTACTCGATTATCCTGTCCCTGGTGCCGATATTGGCCATGAGCACGGCTATCCTGAAAGGACTTGGCAGCGACAACGATCTGAAAATCGCTGCCTATCACCTGATCGATCAAATAGTGCCGGCAACAGAACTTTCCCGGGCCGGTGGCCCTGGTTTGGCAACAAGTCCCAAAGACGTGACGGCCGAGCAGGGACACGGGAACGCCACAATGCCGGAAACAGGCATGGCCGACCATCTTCGCAACGCGGTTGACATGATTTTTGACTATGTCGACCGCACCAACTTTGCCGCCCTCGGCGCCTTTGGTATCATCGGTCTGCTTTTTGTCGTCCTCCTGATGCTCAGCAATATTGAAAGCACCATGAATGTCATCTGGCACAGTGCAAAAAGTCGTCCGCTTGGCCGAAAAATCATGGATTATCTTGCCCTGCTTGTCCTGCTGCCGATATCGCTTAACACAGCCATTGCCGGTGGAGCCATCCTCCAGAGCAGGAAAATGATGGGCTATATCACGACCATTATCCCATCGGAATGGCTGGTCAAGATGCTGCTCAAGGGACTGCCCTTTCTCTTCATCGTCGGCTGCCTGACCTTCATCTATCAGTTCTTTCCCTACGCCAAAGTAAAGACCTATGCCGCCCTCATTGGTGCGCTTTTTTCCTCTTTCTGCTGGTTTATCGTCCTCCAGCTCTACATTGGTCTGCAAATCGGGGTTTCAAAGTACAACGCAATTTACGGCTCCTTTGCCACTGTCCCTCTCTTTCTTATCTGGCTCCACCTGGGCTGGATCTTCCTCCTGCTCGGGGCCGCCCTTGCCTATGCCGTCCAGAACAGGAACAGGCACACCCCCGGCCTTAACGGCGCCATTACACCCAAACATTGCCTGCAGCTTGCCATTGACATTCTGCAACAGGTCTATATAAACTTTGCCCGGCACCGGACAACCGGGATAGGGGACCTTGCCGCATCGCTGCCAAAAGAACCTGTTGCCCGGCTTGTCGAAATCAGTATGCTCCTGATCAAGGGAGGCCTGCTCCACAGGGTAGCGGGTAGTGATGATTTGACAATGACTCCGGCCCAGCCGCTGGAAAGGCTCAAGGCCAAAGACATTCTTACCCTGGTCCTGGGAAAGGACAGCGCCAATTCCGTGGGTGGCCGGCTCAGCGACGAGATGATTAAAATAGCGGGTTCGGGACTGCCGCACCCACTTTTTCCGGTCAACGAAAGGTGAACGAACAGTGCAGATGGATAACAGAACCATAGATACCCGCCTGGGCGCCAACAATATTCTGATGATCATACCCCATGCCGTGCCAAGCACTGATGACAGCACTATTGCCCCCATGATGAGCTTTGGCCAAAAAGTTGCCGAAGAACTTCACTGCTTCACCATAATCAACTCCAGGTACAAATCGTCGATTGTTGACATGAACGATGTACGGGCCATCCGGAAACGCAAAAAAACCACAGACGATTTTCTGGTCAGAATCAGGGAGTTCAAGGATGAAATACATGAGAACAATCTCCTGCCACTGGTTTTGATTGTCCAACAGGGAGCAGAGGGGCATCAGGCCGACATCATACTGGGGTATGGCCAGGGTGAGCGGGGCAGGGATGACCGGCCACACAGGCCGACCATGGCCCCTTCCATGCTGGCAAAGATCCGGATGTCACTGGAGGACAACGGGCTCGGCACCGCCATTGCCGACACGGATTCCCCGCTATGTGGCCGTGAATCCTACTGCCTGAACCAGTTGTTTCGGCAAAAAAATTATGTAGACGGTTTTTATGACCCCACTGTCCGCTCCCTGGTTGTCACCATTGCCCCTGAAAAAACAGCCAGCCAAAAAAGCGCTGCGGAAACCGGCCGACTATTTGCAAAAGCCCTCGCCGACCATGCCGACTCCATGTCCCTGGTGCGCCGGGTTTCGGTCAGCGCCATTGAAACAAGCAGACCGCGGGATCTGCGGTATATCTTCCGGGTCCACGGTGATAATCCGGAAAATGACATGATTCGAGAGTCGTATATCGATGAACTCGCCCGCTCCATATCCACAAACGGCCTCCTCCATCCCCTGGTCCTCCTGCAAAAGAGAGACGGCCGATATAAAATTCTCTGTGGATTTCGCCGCTTCCAGGCAATCCGCCGCCTTGGCCGGCAGTGGGTGGAGGCCAAGACATTTAGTGAAGAAGATTTCACTACCGAGGATTTTTTCAATATTTCCCTGGCGGAAAATACCAAACGAAGGAACCTCAACCCCATAGAGATCGGAAATTTTCTCGAATCAGCCGGCAGGGAACTCGGGTTAAACAACGCCCGCCTTGCCGAACGGTTTGGAGAGAGCCTTGCCATTGGTAAACCGGGGGCCAGGGTGTCCCAGTCGACCATTCACAAGTACAGAAAACTCTACCAGCTTCGTGAGCGGGGAGAATCCCCGGAGATGATCTCCGACATCATAAACGACAAGCTCAGCTTTTCCATTGCCGCCGAGGTGCTGGCTCCGATCAAGGACCCGGTTGACAGGGACAGCCTGTATCTGGACATCGTCAAACCGTTGAATCCAACCAGGCCGCAACTGGTCCAGATCATCAAACTTCTCCAGGCCATTCATCCTGAACTGTACAGGGCAATCAGGAACGACCAAACCCGGCAGGCCCTGGAACGGGCTGTCCAGTCATCCCGTCCGGCATCACACTTTATACATGGCCTGCGTAAAGCCGGTGAAATCTCACCGGAGGGAAAAGAGGGGGAGTTCAGTTCAATGGTCGAGGAGTTACGCAAGGATGTTTTCGGGAAAAAGGCCAACAAACAGGATTTCAAGATTACCCGTTCGGCAAGGGGACGAAAAAAAAGCCTGACCTTGCACATCCGACTCCAGGAACAGTCAATGGAACAAATGGTGGTGAACCTGATAAAGTTGCTCTCCGATGAATATCGGTTAAAAGCGTTACATAAACTTCTCGAGGAACCCTCATCCTCATAACAGACAAGCTTGGCAACGCTCTCCCCCCCTGCCCATGCCGGTACTTTTCGCATGCGAAAAGTTTGCTGGATTATGATATATGC
>WFZC01000264.1 GCA_015489765.1 Desulfobulbaceae bacterium | reverse complement strand
GGCCTGACCAGGCAGGGGTGGGGGCGGAGGAGTTGCGCCCTCGCTCTGTTCCTGTTTCTTTTGTTCCGATAAAATCTCATAGGCCCCGACGCCCAGGCCGATGACCGTCATCAGGCCTGCTCCCGATGTCAACGAGTCCATCAGGCCGGAACCGCCACTGTTGTTGCCAAGGGTTTCCCGTACGATCTTGCCAAGGAGTTGTTCTGCGTTAAACATTTTTTTATTCCCTGTGGATTCGGTAAAAAATTGTCAAAGCTGGTTTGCATTCAACAGGTTACTACGCTAATGTAGCATATATCTACCCGTTATCAAAAAGGAAACAAAAGAATTTTACCTAAACGGAAAAATAATGGAACCGCAATCCCGGAAAATCAATGAGCTGCTTGAATTCATAGCCTGTTCGCCCACACCATACCATGCCACCGATCAACTGGTCACCCTGTTAGAGAACAAGGGGTTTACCCGGCTCAAGCTCAGTGACGACTGGAGAACGCCTGGTCCGGGCAGGTTTTTTGTCGTCAATCACCATTCAGCCCTGGCCGCCTTTACCTTGACAGGTGATTGTCCTGACCGGGACGGCCTGCGCATTGGCGGGGCCCATACCGACAGCCCCTGTCTCAAGCTCAAACCCGATCCAGGGCAGCGGACAAAAAATATGGAGCAACTGGGTGTTGAGGTCTATGGCGGCGCCCTGCTTGCCACCTGGTTTGGCCGGGACCTCTCCCTGGCCGGACGTGTGTGCTGGCAGGACAATGGTGGTGAAATACACAGCGGACTTATCGATTTTCAGCGGCCAATTGGAGTTATTCCCAGCCTGGCCATCCATCTGGACCGGGAGGCCAACAGCAAAAAGACGATCAACAAGCAGACTGATCTTGTCCCCCTGCTGACCGCATCCGAGGATGAATGCAATTTTCTCGATATTCTCAGGCAACAGATAACCCAACAATATCCAAAGGTCATGGTCAAAGAGATCATCGGCCATGATCTCTTTTTCTACGATACCCAAAAACCTACCCTCATCGGGCTGCAGGATGATTTCCTGACCGGGGCCCGCATGGACAACCTGCTCTCTTGTTTTACCCTGATTGACGCCCTCATCCGTGCACCTGAAAGCCGGAATGCCCTGGTCGTACTTAATCCCCATGAAGAGGTGGGCAGTGTATCGGCAACCGGGGCCCAGGGGCCCTTTCTATCCATGTTGCTTGAGCGTCTGCAGCCCGATAATGTCAAACGGCAGCAGATGCTGGCCCGCTCACTGCTCATATCCGTGGACAATGCCCATGGCGCCCATCCAAATTTCATGGAAAAATATGATCCCCTGCACCTGCCCTTGCTCAACATGGGGCCGGTGATCAAATGGAATGCAAACCAACGTTATGCCACGGACACCGTTACCGGCGGCTTCTTCCGCGCACTCTGCAGACGGGCCGGAACAGAGGCCCAGGATTTTGTCATGCGCAACGACATGGCCTGCGGTTCAACCATTGGTCCGCTCACTGCAGCGGCAACCGGGATAAAAACCGTTGATGTCGGAGTGCCGAGCCTTGGAATGCACTCCATCCGGGAAACCGTGGGTGCCCGAGATTTTCTCCTGTTAGGTGATTCCCTGCAACTCTTCTTTTCCCTTGACCCAGGGGACGTTCTTTGGCAGGGGCACCAGCAATGATGGGGAGCAAAAGACGGGCAAAAGCTGCCGGGGCAATACTGCTCTGTCTAATATTTTTCGGATATGCTCCAGCACCGGCCCAGGCGTCGCTTGCCCATTATGTCAATAAGTACAAAATGATCAAGATAAGCCGTAAACAGAAAAAACGGCTGGCACGATACGACTACCTGATCAATTATTTTTGTAAATTTTCCTACTTTCAGCCCCACCACAAGGTCAACCCCGATTTTGTCAGGGCCCTTATTCTGGCAGAATCCAATGGTGATCCTGCAGCCCGTTCAAACAAGGATGCCAGGGGACTTACCCAGATTACCTATGCCACCGGCAAACAGGCAGCCATGGCCCTTGCCCGGAAACCGGTTTATTTTCGTTATGTCAGCAGAAAAACCTTGCAGAACCTGCGGCCGGCAGACCTGTACAATCCAGCGGTCAATATCCTCCTTGCCTGCTATCTCATCGCCAAGTACAACTATCAGTACCAGGGGAAACTGGATCTTGTGGTATCGGCTTGGAATGCCGGGGAATATTCAGTTGTTGGAGACAGACCCGCACAGTACAAGGAAACCCTGAACCATATTGGCAAGGTCAATGGATATTTTATTTATCTATTGAAAGAAAACAGACACCGCTATGCCTACCATCGATAGGAAGCACTAAGGGAAGGACAGGCCAGGTATTTTTCAGGAAAGCAACCGCTGCCTGGCTTCCAGGTAGCGGTCCCTGGTTTTTTCCAGAATTTCAGGGGGTAGAGGTGGTGGCGGCGGTTGTTTGTTCCAGTCAAGGGAGGAGAGATAATCCCGCAGGAACTGCTTGTCAAAACTTGGCTGTCCCTGGCCGGGAGAATAGCTGTCAACGGGCCAGAACCGTGAAGAATCTGGCGTCAACACCTCGTCAATGAGGATCAATTCGCCGCTGGTCATGCCCAGTTCAAACTTGGTATCGGCAATAATTATGCCCTTGCTAAGGGCATAGTCGGCAGCCTTTTCATACAACCTGAGGCTGATATCAGCCATTTTTTCCGCCAGTTCCGGACCAACGATTTCCTTCATCCTGGCTAGTGAGATATTCTCGTCATGAAGTCCCTGTTCCGCCTTGGTTGAAGGCGTGAAAATCGGTTGCGGAAGCTTGTCCGATTCCACAAGACCTGCAGGCAGTTCAAAGCCGCAGACAGTGGTGTCATGTTGGTAAGCGGACCAGAACGAGCCGGACAGATAACCGCGGACAATGCACTCTATGGGCTGCACCTCTGTCTTTCGCACCAGCATGGAACGTCCTTCGAGCTGGTCACGGTACTGACGGCAGATCTCAGGATAGGCGTCAACCTGGGCAGTGATGAGATGATTGGGAACAATATCCTTAAGAAAATCAAACCAGAACAGGGAAATATCGGTCAATACCTGTCCCTTGCCAGGGATTGGATCATCCATAACCACATCATAGGCGGATATCCTGTCGGTTGCGACCATGAGCAGTTTGTCAGCATGGCCCGGTATGGCATACATGTCCCGCACCTTGCCCCGGTGCAAAAGGTCAAGCTGCGGGCAATCGGTTCTGGTAATAACGGTTGACACAGCGCATATCCTCCCTGTGCAAGGTCCGGGCCCGAAAGCCGGGTCCCGGGTCCGGACAAAGCTGCATGGCTGGACTGAAATTTCAGCGCTACAGCCACAATGAATGATAAAACCAGTTTACAGATTTAATTCCTTTTTCACCGCCTCGATAACCGCATCACTGGTTACTGCCTCAACGGTGAGCAACAGCCCCTCTTTTTCATAAAAACCGATCAGGGGAGCGGTCTTTTCATTATAGGTGGCCAGACGATGACTGATGGCCTCCTCGGTCTCATCCTCACGCTGCACGACTTTGGAGCCGCACTTGTCGCAGATACCCTCCTGTTTGGGCGGATTGGATTTGACGTTGTAGATGGCCTGACAGTCGGGATTTTCACAGGTGCGGCGGGTACAGAGCCGATCAAGGATAATATCCTTGGGCACATCAATATTCACCGCCTTGTCCAGGGTAATATTTAATTTGGCAAGCAACTCTTTTAAGGCCTCAGCCTGGGGAATGGTGCGCGGAAAACCGTCAAGTAAAAAACCCTTTTCACAGTCGGGTTCCTGGAGCCGCTTTTCCATGATCCCCATGATCAGGGAATCGGGAACAAGGTCACCCCGTTTCATGTATCCTTCCGCCTCCTTGCCAAGCTCGGTCCCGGCCTGGACCGCCCCTCGCAGGATATCACCGGTGGAAATCTGAACTGATCCGTCAATGGCGGTCAACAGCTTTGCCACAGTCCCTTTGCCGGCGCCCGGCGCGCCCAGTAAAATCAATTTCATTGTATCTTTTCTCCGTTTTTTTCAGAAAGTTTGTTTGTTCCAGTTTCATTTCTCCTCAACGAAGAGAAATTTTTCTCTATAGGGAAAAATGTTTAATATATCCTATTTGCCCTGGAGTTGGTAGCCAAAAAATACCTGCCCCGGAACACCTCTGCGGGCAAAAACATCCCGCCCCATCCCCTTGACAAGCGAAAAAACTAACTTATTTTTTGGGCAGAACACAAGGAGCTCCTCATATTTTACCAACTTTTTTTCATGAAAGCGCTCTTCAGGGATGTTTTCCGAGTCGCTTTCAGTATTCGGTGTGGCCGTATCCAATATTTTCAGACATAGACCCAACCGATACAGCCACACCGAACCCAGACCTATCACTTTGAACAGACAGAGGAGGGAATTATGGCACTTATTCGATTTACAGAACAACCCGCTTTCAGGAATCCCTGGGCTGAATTTGAACGTATCCGGCAGGGACTTGACGAATTATCCAACAGCCTGATCGGCCAGGGAAGAGCACATATCCATCCCACAGTGTATCCGCCGCTCAACATGTACGAGACCAAGGATGCGCTCATCCTCAAGGCTGAACTTCCCGGTGTCCATCCAGACGACCTGGAAATTTCCCTTGAGGGCGACACCCTGACCCTGCAGGGAAAACGTCTCCGCAAACTCGATGACAAGGCAACATCCTATCATCGTCGTGAAATTGCGGTCGGTAATTTCAGCCGAGCCCTGGCCCTGCCAACAAAGGTTGACCTTGATAATATGAAGGCCACCCTGGCCGACGGCATCCTGACAATTACCCTGCAAAAGGCCGATGAGGTGAAGCCCAGACAGATCAAGATTTCCACCGATTAACAGGGCCGCATCCTCTGACCGCCTCTGAGGCCGGCATGGAGGATGCTTGTTGTACGTAGAGAAAAAATCCGGCCTGCCTTGGACAAATAACTTTTTATCATCCTGTCCGTCTGCGGCAGGCCAGTTTATCGACAGATGACAAGAGCATGAGGAGGACAATATGAGCGAACAGGAACTCCAGGTACAGGAAAAACAGATGGTGCAGCAGGAAGGCGAAGCCACCAAACCGGAAAAATATTTCATCCCGGCGGTAGATATTTTTGAGGACGAAGACAAGGTAACCGTTGTCGCCGAAATGCCGGGGGTAAAAACCAGCGGCGTGGACGTGGCCCTGGAAGACGATGTCCTGACCATTCGCGGTCATCAGGAGGACGATGCCCCGAAAGAGGGACGACTTTTGCTGCAGGAATATGAAACAGGCAGTTATCTCCGCCGCTTTACGGTTGCGGAAACCATTGATCAGGACAAGATTCAGGCCACCATGACCGATGGTATGCTGACAGTGGAACTTCCAAAAGCAGCTCCGGCCAAGCCACGGAAAATCGAGGTCCAGGCTGGATAATCCTAATCACCAAGCTCAAGTTTTCGTTTCTTTTTTTTCCGGCCTGTCCATTGCGGACAGGCCGGATTTTTATATTCCACCAGCTCCGCCACCAGGGAACCGATCAATATTTTGGAATGGATGGCAACTGGAACCCTGCATTTATCATCGGTCAGCCAGAAGACAGTATCTCCGTCCTTGTCATAGAGGCCCTTGAAATCCATTTTCGGCATGACCTTCAAGGTGTTGATCCTGCCAAACATGGATTTGTATTGTTCCCTTGCCAGCAGGGCAACGGCCACTTCATGCCGTTTTTTATCGACAAAGGTAGGTACAACCGGCAACTCACCTGTAAACTTCAGGGCCCGGGTAATAAAAAAAGAAGAAAATTCGTTGTAGGCTGTTCCGGTAAGAATAAAACTCTTCCAGGGTCCTCTGTTTTTCCGATACCTGACCTGAAGGTTTTTCTGATCGTAAAGGGTCAAGCGGTGGGTCGTGGACGATCCGTGTCCCTCTTTCTGCTCCACCTCGTAGCGATACGGCAGTTTCAAGGCACCCCGAACATAGGTGGTAAAGGTGTCATTGACCGGATAAAACAGACGAAACAGTCCGTAATCCCTGACCCTGGCCCTGATTGCATACCTGTCACCGTTTGCAGCCTTACTGACGAACAGAAAAAGATCACCTATCTTGATCCCTCCGGACCAGGAAACCACATAATGCATTGCCTCC
>WFZC01000263.1 GCA_015489765.1 Desulfobulbaceae bacterium | reverse complement strand
GTCCTACTCTCCGAGGGAGCAAATCCAGGAGACCAGAGTCAGATGAATTTTCAAAGAACAAGGCCTGTACAAGCAGGGATGTTGGTGTACCGAAAAATTGCTTAATTTGGGCTTAAAACTGTCTTGACAATGGGGTCCACCTCATATCAATATTATTAAGATGGTGGCGTGAATCCCGCCAGTTGATTTTTCGGCATAATTTGAAGTGTTGCGTTATCGCCAAAACGAGTGAGCACGAATATCGCTTCACGAGAAGGTGCAGATCCGTGGACTGTCTCGCTAATCTTGATCACTGCGTCCATGTAACCGTCATGGTTCATGTCGCGAAACTCCACTCTGTCGAGATATAGACCACCAATTTCATCGAATTCCGCTTCCTCCGGCGATCGCGGCCGACAGGTGACACGATTATTGACGATTACCAGTTTGCCGGTAAATTCACCTTGTCGCATGCGACAGGTATCTTGGTCGATGGCTGTGTAGTCTGTTCGTATCGACCAAGAGAAATCCGGGCTGACGCCTTCGCCCAGAATAAAAGTGGCATAGGTTAGAGGGTACCTGCACTGGTTCGGTACGCAAATTTCTTGAGAGCGCTCTTGTATTTTGTCGCAAAAATCGATCCATTCTCTGGAAACTATCCCGGTGGTACATTTGATAGCGTGGGCAGGGATCAGATCCAGAGGCAGAGAGTTGAAATCGTATCGAGAGACATAGTCATTTTTTGCGGTCTTGCTGCCTTTGACCAGCAAGGCATGCATGTTGCAAAACGCACCACTATAGCTGTATTCGCGGATGGAGCGCATATCGAAAGTGTCGATATGGTGTTGCACCCATTCTTCCATCTTATCGCATTCCTCGGGTAGCTCAAAGGGGCGATCGAGGTACTCACCAGTTTTGGGATCCTTCTCGTAAAAAAGGGCCTGGCGATGATCATCCGTCTGTGCTGGAGTGATCAACTCCATCAGGATGACAAAGGAAAAGATCAACAGTCCGATGCGCGAGCCGATTCTGACAATATCCATTTCAATATAACTCCTGAACGACCTGACTTTTTTTCTGGACAAACACCTTGAGCTGGTCGGAGATCCGTTGGAATTTCTCGGGAATCTCCACCAATAACTCGAGACAATGGTCAAACTCCCCTGTCTCGCGGGCGATCTCGGCCCTCATCAATCGATCCTCGGGTTCATGGCTTGCCCGTAGTAATATGTCAAGTGCCTGCAAATTGGTAGAAAAAAGATCTTTATGATGCAGGAAAGCGTCGACCTGCTCCCGTTGACGAATCAGGTCGTTCAACGCCCACCAGAGCCGTATTCGCAAGTGTTTTTTCCGGTCCACGGTATTGCCAAGTCCCTGTTCGATAGCTTCCACCAGCGAAGGGATATCGAGATCCTCGGTATACGGCTCCTTCCCACTGGGTTCAGGGAAGATATACTCGCTCATGGGAAAAATTATCTCTCCAAAATTGAGAGCATCCTTCAGCCAATAAAAAGTATGACACTCATAGCATCTGGTGATTCCATTCTCTTCCGGCAGCATGGACGCATCTGGTTTACCATCTGACCAACGCGCCGCGCTAAAGATGTTGTCTGTAAACAGTGTCAATGCCCAGGCATAAGCCCCGCAATGTGGACATCTCAGAAGAATATCCGAATCCGGCATCATTATTTTCTCCTCCCATGGTTATGGGCTGACAATCAGCTCATTCGAGTGACGATATCCGCAATAATTTTTCCTTTTCGGGTCAGGGCTATTCCCTCGACACCGGATAGGGCGGCCCAACTGTCATCTGGGGAGCGAAATTCGTACAACTCATCTCTCCATTTCTTTTGTTTCAGCAGGTTTTTCCACTGATAACGAAAAGATCCAAAGGGGATCCTCTGCCCATTCACATTGATCGTATATTTTTTCTCCGCTTCCTGAACAGAGATCTTTTCACCCAGCCACGGGGCCTGAGCAATCGGATCTGGACGGGAGGACTGCCGGTTTTCCTTCCAATATCCCCATTTTTCCTGTAGCTCCGCAAACAGCATGACGGGATAGACCAGTACCAGGATGGCGGAAATGATGAGGCGAAAGAGAAACAGCTTTTTTTTCGGCACCTCGCGTTTTTCTATCAGGCAGGAAATCTCGATACGATCTGTTGCCTTGTTCACCAATGCCCTGATGGGGGATTTGACAGTGACAAGGATCAGCCCAACAACGAGATAAGAGATCAGGTAGATCATTGAACCTCCTGTTTATTATTCATCGATAATCGTCCAGCCCGAGCCATAGGGATTATTCGGGCTGTCACCGCGGTACTTGTTGCCGGCGCCATAGGGATTGTTGATGCTGTCCGGGGAGTATTTACTGCCATAGCGTCCGTAGGGATTGGAGATGGAGTCGGGATCGTACTTGTTACCGTTGAGGTTGCCGTGAAACTTTCCCTCGCTGTCGAACAGTTTGGGGCCACCCGTGGCGTATTCGTTTTCCATCGACTGTTTGATGCGATAGTTGTTGGCGCCTATCCCGGAAGTGGAGTGGGGGGCATAGGGGTTGACGCTCAGTTGACCAAGGTATTCCCCGGCCAGACACCCGGGAACTCCGGCGAAAAGCATGAAACAAAAGAAACATTTCGCGACCATACCAACTCCAATGACTTGCTGTTTTCTCTGGTTACCAGGTTGACGATTCAGATTTCTTCCGCTTTTTCTACATGTTGTGATCTCCTCCCGTTTTATTTATGATTTTTTTATCGACGACAATCATCCGGTAGAACTATACTCCACCTGATGGGACAGATACCGACCCACCAGAAAAAAAGAGATATTTTTTAATGGCAAAATACAAACCCCAGCATGCCCGCCTCCTTTTTATCGACAAGAAAATCAGACAGGGGCATTACCCGAACTGTTCGTCCCTGGCCGAGGAATGGGAGGTCAGCCGAAAAACCATCCAGCGCGATATCGAATACATGCGCTACCAGTTGGACGCGCCGTTGGAATACTCGGCCCAACACCGGGGCTACCTCTATACCGAGGACCAGTTTCATCTGCCGGCCATGGATATCCGGGAAAGTGATCTTTTCGGAATCTACCTGGCCGATAAACTTCTCAACCAATACGAGGGAACGCCCATCTATGACAGCCTGTGCTCGGTATTTGAAAAGATAGAGCAGTCACTGCCGGAAAAAATTTCCCTCGACTCCAGCGAACAGGATAAATTCACGGTTTTTCCGCCGTTCAGCACCGTTATCGATCAAGAGGTCTGGAGAGTTGTCATCGGTGGGTTACGGTCCTCGGAACAGGTGGAGATCAGCTACAAGACACCTGGAAAACAGGAACAATGGAGAATCCTGGATCCCTATCATGCCGTTCGTTTCGAAGGAGACTGGTATATCGTCGGTTATTGCCATCTGCGCCAGGAAGTGAGGACCTTTAGCCTGTCCAGGATTCAGGCCGCCGAAAAAACGGGGAAGTCCTTTGCCATCCCCGAGGATTTCGATTTCGAGAAACTCTCCGGCAGCCGGTTTGGCGTGCATTGGGGAAAAGATGAGATCAGGGTGGTTATTCTTTTCACCAGCCGAGTGGCCGATTATATCAGGGAGCGGACATGGCATCCTAGCCAGGAATTGACCGAGACTGATGACGGAGGAGTCATCCTTTCCTTGACCGTGAACCATCTGCTGGAGTTGAAGCGATGGATCCTGTCATGGGGAGCCGAAGCTAGGGTCCTCGAACCCCGCTTTTTCGCCGAAGATATCCGGCGCACTTTGCTGGATGCCGGAAACCGGTATAAAACACTGGAGAATCCGTAGGAGAAAATGCAGCCAGACCCGCCATCACTGGTGACATATTGACAGGAAATGATAGGTCTGGTTATGGGGGCGGGATTTGGTCAGCCTATCAGGTATTTTTTCGCAGTATCGACAAACAGGGAGACAGCATGACCAAGGGGACCATTATCATGATTGGATGTGTTGTACTCTATGGCCTGATTGTTATCCTTTTTCGAGGAAAGGAGCAATGCAGTCAACCTGATGATCTAGTACAGAGTTCTGACCAATCAGAGAAGAAAAATACAGGTGCATTCCCGGGGGAACCGGGGCTGTTTTGTTCCGATGGTACCCCAGGCGCCGACGGTCTGTTAGCAGATGATTTTGACAGGATCTCCGATGAGTAAGCCGAACTATTTCTTTTCAAACACGCTTCCTTTGAAAAAATCCTTGTCCTCTACCGTGGGGTGACCTTCACCGTCCCGGATGACCATGCCGGAAGGCAGAACTATACCATTATCCGCCCTCTGCCGGGGTTCCACAAGTGAACCTTCATTGTAGAAGGCGTCATTACGAAACAGGTCACTTGTCGGCGATATCGGCTGGTGGGCATCGGCCCCGACCATTTCTTTTGCCATCCCGCCGGCAGTGGTTTTGATGCCCCCCTTTCCGGATTCCTCGACACGGTTTCTTTCACGAATGGCATCCGCAGGGTCGATCACGGTCCTTGGACTGGGATTGTCCAGCGGTTGATCCGGGCTTGGCGCTGAGAAATTTCCTTCGTTGACCCCAAATGTTCTACTCCCCGCCGTCAGAGTCGCCTCAGCTATATCATGTTTGAAGTGTTCAGGTCCCTGGGAACGTGAACGGTTGGCTGCCATGGCCTTGTTAACGGCGCTGGTTGTGTCCCCCCAACCATATCCATGGCCGCTGACAAAGCCCTTGATAATCTCGTGCATGTCATCGACACCCTGGGGACCCTGCCGGGAGAGGTACTGATTGAACTCGGCAATGGTCTTGCGAATATTTTCAGGTGATGGCGAGCCATAACGATTCACGGCATAGTCGTTGACAAGGGCGGTTGTCAGGTCCGCTCCATAGGACTCGGTGGAGGATCTCAACTCTCTGGCATCCCGCAGGTAGGTGTACACCTCTGTCGCACCGATCTGTTTGGCCAACCTGGTCATGTAATCCAGACTTTTGGCATCCTGCAACGTCTGTTGGAGGGATTCGGAACGGACACGTGATGCGGTATTTTCGAATCTTCTGGCAACATCCTCCGAGACATTGAAGCTGACCTTCTCTCCATTCTCACCTGTGGTGACAAGCTGAGCATGGCCCCCGATTCGTCTTAATAACGGCAAGTGTCCGGATGAAATCGAGGCCGTCAGCATATTCCTGGTGCTCTCGCTCATCGAGTGAACAAAACTGGACTTGTCACTGATGGCCCGTGCCCAGTTCTCCCGCATGGCATTGTCCAGGCGATTGGTGAAGCCGCGTGCCTCGCTGCTGGTCAGACTGGCCTTGCGGGCGGTGTCCATCGCCTGCTGCCAGGTCTGGCTGGATCCCAGGCTGTTGGCGGCGGACACGATGCGCTGGTGCTGGGCCATGGTCCCCACAGTCACCGGGTTGAGACCGTTGACCGTCGCCCGGGTCAATATTTTCCGACCATCGGCGTCAACGGAATAGGACGCGCTGCCCGCGCCCAGGGTGTCGGTGGCCGTGCCGGTACTGCCGGAACCGATGATCAGAACCGTGGTGGAGCCGTCCGGATTGACAGTCTCCGATTTTATTCTGGTCGTTTTGCCGTCGGTGGTGGTCGAGACCTCCACCGGACCGGACGGTGTTCCGGCACTCATCCTGGCCGAGGCCATCATGGTGGCCATTTCCGCGCTCGATGTGCCGGCAGGTATCTGCCCGGATCTTTCAAGCGCCCTTTCGGTGTTCATGGCCGCCATGTAGCCGCCCACCTGACGATGGAGCGCAAAGGCCCCGGCGGCGGCCATATTGCTGAACCGATGCTCTGGTAATCCCTCCAGCAGTCCGGCGGCCTGAATCTGTTCATTCATGGCCGCCCCCGTTCCTTCCGGAGTGAAATGTCGACCGGCCTGGGCACCCGCCGACTGGACAACCCGGCTCAGGTTTCCGGCCAGCATGGCCAGGGCATGACCGCCGAAGCGGATCAGCATCATGGAGAAGAAACTGGCCAGCATGATCCCGGCGGATCGGATGACTCCGAACATGGAAAGCATTTTGAGAGAGATAGTTGGCAACGCGGCCATGGCGAAGACACCAAGATTGGATTGCCGCATCTCTTCGAAACCATAGGAGGCATAGTCCATTGCCGCACCGTGGATCACGGCATCGGTAATGCCCCAGGTGGTGAGAAAGACAAAAAATCCGAACATCACGGACAGAGCCTTGCCCACGATCGGGGTGGGCAGGAAAAGCGCAAGAAACGGGATCACCCCGATGGCGATGGCGGACATGATGGCCCGGATGATGGGGATCCACTCGTTCATGGTCAGGCCGACCCCCAGGCCGCTTGCGGTAATCCTTTTATCGCTTTCCATGAGCGCGGCGGTTTCGGGGTCTTCCCGAAAGTAGAAGGAGTAGAGAATCTCCGCGATCTGCCTCTGCCTGATGATCCGCTCCGGTGTCACCGCGCCGCCGGTCGTGAAGGCAAGCGTGCCGGCAAACAGAGACTTGCAGGTATTCATCTCGATGGTACTGGCCGGATCAAAGGAGGCCTTGCTGCACACCTTCCTGATGGCCTCGTCGTAATTGCCTGGACTGGCATACAGGGGCCGTAGGCGGTTCCAGGCCTCGCTGCAGGTCACGGTGATTCCTTCGGGCGCCGCCGCATCGTAATAGACGGTATAGACCGACGGATTGATCGCCTTGCCCAGGTCGGTCAGGAAATCCGTCGTGTTGTTACGCAGATCGTCGAGTGTCAGGGTCGTGCCCGGACGCGTCAACTCGAAACTCACACAGTCCCTGACATAACGGATCATGCTGGTGCGCATGAAATCGTTCTTGGGCAGGGACCCTCTGACGGATTCCAGAACCTGGAAACCGATTCCACCGGCTGTTGTCCGGTAGTCCGTGTTTGGCGCGGCCGCGGTATCGATGATATCGACCATGCCTCGTTCGATTCTGTTCAGGAAGCCGGCGGTGAAGACCACCGCATCGGGAATCTCGCCAATGGTCCGAAACCGGTTCAGCACCGGGTCATAGACGGTGATATTGCCTTTGGGCACGAACAGGGCCAGGTAAAGAATGGCCCCGATGAACACCGGCACCGCCCAGACCAGGGGAACAACCCTGGCTCCTGTCGCCGCCCGGGCCAGCCAGCCCGTCACCCCGGCGACAAGCCCCAGCACCATGATGACAAAGAACAACCCCTGGTAGCCGGCATCGCTGAAGATCAGGGCGATTTTTGTGAAAGCCTGAACAATCGGTTTGAAACCGCCATAGGTATAAAACTCCATGTCCAGCGCCAGGGCGGGCGATGCCGTCAGTACCAGCGAGATTGTTATCGCGGCGACCGGCAAACGTTTATTTACCTGTGATATGATATTATATGTATTCATACGAAACGGAATGATACGCTCTCATTACATCCGCAGCCTCGCGGCCACATCCTGTCCGTAGCGACGGGTGAGTTCCGCTGTCACCTTGGATTCTATTTTCCGCATATGTTCCAGGTAGTTCATGATGGTGACCATCTCCTGGGCCGAAGTTGCGTAACTGGTCCGGGCCGCCTCCTGCAGACGAACTATTCGCCGGAGCATGAGGGAAATGTTCTGATCCGCATGCTCGGCAAAGACGGTGGCGGCGCAGTTTTCCGCTGGCTGGCCCGCGCCGGCCCCGGCCTCCCTTTCCAGCATCTCCTTGGCCTTGCGGGCAATGGTCTCGGCCCGGACATAGAGATCGGACAGCATCTGCAGACTGTATGCCCTGGCCGTGATATCGGCGAGACTCGGGATAATGGCCTCTCCGATACCGGCGGAAATCCCGCTTTTCAGAATGGGTAGGGCCGAGAGCGGATTGGTGTCGAGGAAGGTCCGTTCGTCACTGGTCAGCGCCCCCTTGGTTTCGATCTTCCGGGCGATACCGGTCAGGGTATTTTCGACAAATTGTCGCAGGTCCCGGTTGGCATCGGAAATCAGATTGCAATGGCCGGCTGTATCCTCGGCATAAACCTCGCCGCCGACAAAGGCCTTGATGTCGTCGGGATTGTTCTCCGAACAGGGCGCCTGATACGAGACCATGTAGGAACCGGTTACCCCTTCGAGCCGCACATCGCCGACAAGCCCGCGCATGAGATCGATGTGAGCCCCGGGTATCCCCATCATCGAACCGACGTTTTCCAGCAGTGAGCCGCCACTGAGAAAGGCGCTGCGGATCTCGGCGTTACAGCCGCTGGTCACCCGGCCGACATCCCCGGCCCGGGGGACATTGTTGTTGGCCCGGTCCTCCTTGGTGATGATATCCCACATCTCGGAAATACCCTGGCTCAGCTTGTTCTCCTTGATGGCCGTGCCCAGTTTCTCCCGCATGACCTCGCGCGAGTGAAACCCGTTTTCATCCATGACCACCCCGACCAGTTCCCTGGCCGCCGCGCACTCCTCCAACTGCATGGAGTTGAGTTTATCGGCAATGGCCTCGAAGTTCTTGATGGTGTTGGAACACTGTTCGCAGAGCGTTTTCAGGGCTAGATCGAAGGCCACGGCGGCGGCACCGGTTAGTATGCCCTGCAGCTTGTCGACAAGATAATCTGTGTTCATGAAACTGGCCCCGCCCATGAACACATCGATACCGCCGCAGCCGCTCTTGATCCTCGGCGGTTCCAAGGTGACCGGGTAATCGGCCGTGCTTGGCCACCGGGCATTGAACGATCCCCCGGAATAATACCCCCGTTGCTGGCCGGAGAAATAATGCGGTGAAGTGGTGGTGCGCTGCCGCAGCCAGTCATCCACCCAGGCACTGCGGACGACCGCCGGCGTCAGCAGACCGGCAAGGAGGATCGCGATGATCAGTCTGTGTTTTTCCATGGCTGTTTCCCCTGTTTCAGGATGGAGCTCGGATCGAGCGCCGATCCCTTCTGGAAGTCATAGATCAGAAAATTGTCCTGCCTGGTCTTTCCCTGCAGATAGCGGATGGCCCGGAAGAGTTTCCGCTCCAGTTCGGTGAGGGCGACAACCCCGTTCGACACGGTCATGTACTTCTTCTCCCCCCTGGTGATCAGGAGCAGGGTGGGCGTGACAGCGATATTGAACCGGGCCGCCGCATCGGGATTCCTGCCGATATCCACCGCCCTGACCGGCCAGCCGTACTTGTCCTGGAAATAGTCCAGGATCCGCGCCTGTTTGTCGCAGAATCCGCAGCCCTGCCTGACAAAGAAAATTAAGGCATGATCGTGTCCGGCCCGGCGGATAGTCCTTTCGATTTCATTGCGCTGCAACTGCACCCTGGCCGTAATACCCGGTCCTGCCGAGGGATAGACATGGTTGACACTGAATAGATCGCCATGCTTCTGGGTGACGTACATGACCGCATTGGTATAGGCCAGGGCCTTGCGCCGGGCGATATCCTGCATGGTCAGATATTCCAGAATGTTCTCTTCCGTGGGAGACTGGACCGCCTTTTTCTGCAGGACATCGAGGAGGTGTTGAAAATCATCCGGATACATGTTCCACAGGGTCTCGATTGAATACTGGTCCAGGGAGGGTAATATCCTGGGTGATGTCCGTTTTCCTGGCTCTTGCTTTTTCTCGATCTGGGCCGGGATCGGATCCTTGTACCAGAACCACCCCTGTTTGCGCTCCTGGTAGAACCTGCCGCCGGTTTCGTTTTCCCGGGTCGTCGGGGAGGTATCCCCCGCCCGCGCGGCGGCGCATACCAGCAACGTCAGGCAGAACAAGACGAATAATAAAGCCTGAATCCTGCAATGGGCAATTTTGCCGGAGATGCGAGGCATCAAGGGCGCAGACGTATATGAATACTTCAAGCCCTTGATAACGAAGCAGATTCGGTAAAATTGCCAATCCCGAAGGGCGAGAAAATGAAGAAAAAGACCTTTCACCTGATCAGTGAGTCAAAGAAATCGATCATGTTCGTGTAATGCGATGATACGGCAAAAGAAATTTTTTTCTTCATTTTCGAAGTGCAGGATTTAGGGAAAGAATTACCAGAGCGGCAGGGCCTGGCAGAGAAACTCGTGACCATGGATGAAACCGAAATATCTGGAATCGAAACTGCGGGGATCGTCGCCCACCATGAAATAGCTGTCCTCCGGCACGATACCGGCGAACCGGAATTGCGGCAGTTGCCTGCCCTGGCTGTCACGCTCCAGGGGTCTGCCGAGAACCCGTTGTCCGCAGAGGTATTCTCCCTGCGAATTTCTTGTCAACCGGTCGCCGGGAACACACCCGACCCGCTTGATGAGGGTATCGTTGTTCGGCCTCGATCCCCTGCGCAGGAACCGAACCTCAGGGCCGGTTTTCCTGAAGACCAGGTAATCGCCCCGGACAATGTTGTTCCTGCGCACCGGCACCAGAAAAAACACCCGGCGCTCGAGTGAACCACTGGTCGAGACGATGATTCGGCCCGGCAGCCAGAGCCCCACCAGGAGCGCCGCCAGCAGGACAATGACCACACCCGTTTGGCGGCCGTCACTGGATCTCGATTTCCCGCCCATGGCGCAGCACCACCTCTTTCATCAGGATGATTGTCCGGCCATCGGCGGCCTCCCTGTCCAGGATCCGGTCAACCCTGTCCAGGTCATCCCTCCATTGCTTCTCCGTGATCTCCCCAGCCGCCAGCCGTGCACTCCGGGCCCGCACATATCCCTTCAGATCGACGACCTCGATCCTTGGCGCGAAAAAACGATCATACCCCATCACGGTCAGACAACTCGCCAGCAGGGCCAGAACGATCATCTCCAGATAACCTGGACCCACGCTCTTGAGGGTGTTTTTCCCCTTTTTCACCGGCTGCCTCGCATCTTGTGGATCAACCGGGCCAACGAGGCTTTCCCCGCTTCTCGGTTGATGCGTTCCAGCAGATAATCCAAAGCGGCATCCCCATGGATCAGCAGGGAACGATCGCCATCCGTGTAGACAACAGCCGGTACCCGGGTGATGTCGTAACGGGTGAAAAGATTGGCGGCGATCCGGATGGGCACCTTGTAGCGGGGGCATTCCCGGTATGCGCCGCCCCCGATCCTGTCCCGGCAGGCCAGGTCTTTTTTCAGGATCCGGCTGAAAAAACGGATACTCTCCCGGCTGTCCAGCCCGCCGACCACGCCCCGCATGACCAAGGTAAGGTTGGGGTCACCGCATGCCGCCACCGCCCGGATATACCCATGAACGATTGACTCCGGAACGGAACTGGACAGAAAAAGATAAACCCGTTCCGACGCATTCAGATCATTTTCCAGGCCAATCCGCGCAACGGTTGGCCCATTCCTTCGCTTTTGGGGAACGAATCGGCCCGGAAACGTTTTTTCCAGCCGCTCGCGCTCGCTTTCGTGCCGAGACCGGATCTCGGGAGACGAGAACTCCCTGACAGCCCGCTCCGCTGCCTTCCGGCCCTGGTCGCAGAAGGTATTTTCCGTAATGTTCATCTCTCGCGCCTGTTCTTTCGCCCTGTCCAGAAGCGCGGAAACGGTCTTCCGATCCGGACCGGTCGGTTGCGCCGCATCTGTCCCGGCCGCGACGAACAGGAAAAAAATCGGGATCAACATCAATCGCAGCAGGTGCAGCATTTCTGTTTCCTGTACACCACCCAGAGAAACTCGTCGTTGGAACCCTTCTCGCCCATGAGAGGCGGATTCAGGCCGACATCGTAAAATTTGGCGGCCTTGCCCACCGGCCAGGCCGGCGACCTGTCCCCGGGCCGGACCACGTGCATCTTGTAATGGCTCTTGACCCAGACCGGTGTGTAATTGCAGCCGCAGAGGTTGTCCGCCGGATCGCAGATCATGAACAGTCGATTCAGTTTGTAGAGCAGCCGGGCGGCAATGGTGTTGTTGGCCTGGACGATGTTGTCATCGGCCACATGTCCGGTCATGGGGTAGGCGGAACCGCCGCTGCCTATGCACCAGGGCATGAAATCGAGCGGGTACCCGATGTTGACCGCGGCCGCGTCGGCCATGCAGGCCATCTGCATGGCCTGGTTGGCATAGAGCGCCGCTTCCGGGGTGATCACGGCGGACAGTTCGTCGTTCTGCCACATGGCGTCATATTCGGTCAGCCAGATACCGTAATCCCGGTGCCCGCAGAACCCGTACAGCATGGGGAAGAGATAGGCATGTCCCTGGGCGAAGGTCGATTCATTGGTCAGGTTGGCGGCATCGGCGCTGCTGTTCTTCCCGCCCAGTTCATCGCCGGGCGCCCCTCCGCCACTGCCGAGAAAAGCGGAGTAAAAGGCCTGGGAGACAGTCCCCTCCACCAGAAACGGTTCCCAGTATTCCCAGACCAAACCTATCTCGTAGAAAACAGGCGGCGGCCGGGGACAGATACAGATCCCCTCGAAGGTCAGGTCGATCTCCTCCCAGTGGACATCGGTGAGAACATTGAAAGGCAGACCCGACTTGGCGCGGGCCGTGGCGCCAATCAGCAGCAAAACGATGCCCCAGAAAATGATTCTACCTTTTTTCATCCCGTTCCCCTGCCACCGGTTTGAACTCCCGGACCCGGAGTCTATCGCCTTCCCTGACCACCACCGAGGGAACGGCGGTGACATGAAGTCGCCTGGCCATGATGTCCGTCAGGTAATAGACAGGCCGTTTCAGCAAGCCACTCAATGGGCGGGCTTGGCCGCCGGCGAGCAATAGCCAGGTCCGGTGGTCATCGGCATAGGAAGATTTCCTGAACCACTCAACCTGGTCGGAATCCCGGCCGTCGATAATCACCAGGATCATCGAAAACGGCACATAATCCAGAGGATTGAAGGTATAACCGGCTGGATAGACGATGGAGCCTTCCCCGTCCTTCAGGTCATGATCGAGGGTGTAGCTCATATCGACCAGGAAATTCCTGTCCGCCCCGGCTCTTGGCAGGACTTTCGAGGTCCGCGGCCGATAGTGGTCGCTTTCCCGCAGCAAACGATGCTGTTCGGCCACGCTTCGTCGCCCGGCCCGCTCTTTGAGCTGCACTGTCACATCCTGTTCGATAACCGGATAGACCGTGCCCACCGTACCGAGATTTTTTGTTACCCCTGCCAATGCGTCGCCAACAAGCGCGGAGGCGATCAGTCCCATGGCGACGAATAGAAAAAATTCAGAGTTCACCCTGCCGCCTCAGCTCGACCATAGCCCGGATGGCCTGATCCGGAGTCTTCCCTTCCTGGACCATCCGTTCGATCATGGCGATTTCGGTGGCCTTGGAGGTGTAGATAAAATAGGCATAGTCGTTGACCGCCAGTCGGCCAACGCCGATCCCGAATGGAGTGTCGAAAAAGATCTCCGAGTATTTGGGGGGATTGGACTTGATGGACTTGAGCAGTCTCATGGTGAACCTGTCGTAATCGATCAGGCCCTTTTTCTGCGCTTTGTCGAAATCCGGGGATTCGAGAAAGATCCGGTAGGCCGAATTGCCGTTGATGACACCGCCCACCTCGCCAAAGGTTTCCAGGTCGAGGAGCGATTGGGTCACTACCATGAAACTGCCGTCATATTTCCGGGCCCTCCGGTATCCCTCGCTGACGATCGGGGCCAGCATGGCGGCCTTGTCCATGAACTGCCAGGCCTCCTCGAATATGATCAGCCGGGGCCGGGAACGGTCGGACAGGTAGAGATCCTGGGTGACCGCATTGATGATCAGCAGCGAGACAACCCGGTACAGATCGGGCTGGATCTTGAGATTTTCCAGTTCCAGGACCACGAACTCGTCCCTGCGGATATCGAAGGTGGATGGGCCGGTGAAGAACCGACCGTGGAAGCCGTGGCTGGTAAACTCGCGGATATTGAAGGCCAGTTCCCTGGCCGTGGCCATGAGTTCCCTGTTATCCGCCATCTCGTCGAGATCCGCGCCGGGCACATCGGGAAACCGGGTCAGGAATTCGTAGACCGTGTCCGCGTCGGCGTCCCGTCCCCGGGTCTGCCAGGCCCAGCGGACCCCGTTCCGGATCAGGTTCATCTCCGTGTCGTCACATTTGCTGGTGTCCGAGTTGGAATAGGCCATCTGGGCGAAGACCGCGGCCACGCTCTTGAGTTCTTCGTCCGGTTCGCGGATATAGGTGAAGGGGTTGAGACAGATATCCGTGCCCGGTTCGAAGTCCAGATACCTGGCGTCGAGCATGTTGCAGATCTTCTTGTAGGACCCGCCGATATCGATGATCCGCACCAGGGCGTTGCAGGCGTAGTAGTTGAAGGCGATGTAGTTGATCAGGAAGGATTTGCCCGACCCCGAGGTGGCGCAGAACAGGGCGTTGTAGTTGGTGGTGCCCGGGTCGTAGAAATCCAGGGTGGCCAGTTGCCCCTTGCGGCCGGTGAAGATGAGGCGGGGCGCGCCGCCGCCGGAACCGGCGAAATCGCCCTGGATGGGCAGAAGGGGAGCGACCGCGTGAACGGGAGCGATGAAATCACGTTCCAGGGTCTCGATATTCCTGCCGGTGGTGTACAGGCAGAAAGGGAGTGTCGAGAGAAAGAGAATCTTGGTGATCATGGCGTCCTGCTGCATGACATACCCGTTGTTCTCCCATAATCGCCGCACACGGGTACAGGAATCCCGGGCCGTTTCCAGATCATGGTGCCAGACCCAGACGATGGGGATGACCTTGACGAACCTGGTGCCGTGCTCCAGTTCGTCGGTGGCGGCGAGGTACTCTTCCTGTTTGCGCCGCAGGGTCGGCGACAGCGACCCCACGGCCTGCTGATTGAGCAGCAGGTTGCATTTGCCGTGGATCTTCATCTCCAGACCGGCTTCGAAGACAATGTTGAAGGCATAGAGAAAATCGGTCTTGATCTGGTCGGAATCCGAGATCATGCCCCAGATCCCTCCGAACAGGGAATTGGTCTGCAGGGGATCGACCTCCCGCGGGATTGTCTTTGGCGTGGTGCAGCAGAAATAGTTGTCACCCACCCGCATGTGATCGTCCTGTTCCCGGATCATGGTGTCGCTGGTGACGACCTGCCGGTTGATCGGGATATCCGGATGGTAGGCGGCGAAGTTTTGTTCCGGATACTCTTCCGGGTAACGGTTGATCAGGCGGCGCAGCCACTCCAGCAGTTCTTCCGGCCCCATGTGGCGGGGCGAAAGCAGGGCCGCCTTCAATGTTTCGCTGAACTGCCGCTTGATGTCCAGCAGCGGCGCGGTCCTGCCCGCATCCGCGAAATGCTCCGGTTTCGGCAACTCTGCAGAGTCGCCCGGCATCTTGACCGCGACAAGAAGACGAAAGTTGCGGACCGGGATATTGGCGCATTGGGCCAGTCCCTGTTTTCCCTCGGTCAGGAAACGGACCACTTCTTCTGTGTTGGCGGTGACGATGGGATCGTTGCGAATACGACTGGCCCGGTACCGGTCCAGGATCGGTTCGATATGGGAGTCCCCATGGAAAATCACCTGAACAACGCTGTCCCTGGGCAGACTCGCCCTGAACAGTCCCTCGATGGCGGTGATGGTCTTGGGACCAGCGTAAATCAGAGGTGAACACTCCCAGAGGAGCCCGAGGCTGCCGTCCTGATTGAGGTAGATCTCCATGTCGGGATCATAGGCCAGGTAATTGAGAAAAGAGGAAAACGGTGTTCTCCTGGTCAGTTTCTCCAGATCACTGTGTTTCAGGTAATCTCCCGGACCGAGCACGGCCCGTTGCAGGAAGCGGCCAATCATCGTGTTTTCCCGCCTTCGGTCAGGTCCGTGAGAATCCACCGGGACTCCTCGATTCTGACATAGATATACCGGCCCATGAACAGTTCGCCTTTTTCGCCCCGATAGGGCAGCAGGAGCACCCTGAGGATTTTCGGAGGCAGAAGCAGCGGTTTCCGGCTCTCCCTCAACAGACCGGCAACGGTCCTGTAGCGCTGGTCCTGGATCCGTTGCCGCGGACCGGTGGTCCCGGGACCCCTGCGCTCGCCGTCCGGAGCTGGATACCTTGCCTCCCTGTAGGCCGTGGGCGTATCGATACATTTTCCGGTATCATCGGCGGCCCGGCATTTGAAATTTTCCTCATAGGGATTGATGGCCTTTTTCATCGGTGAACAGCCGGGTAACAGTAAAAACAACAGCGCCGCCACCGGGACCAGGGGCAGTTTACAGGGGTTCTTCATTTTCACGCTCTCTGATGGTCAACTCCTTGCCTTCGGAAATAACCACGGTGATTTTCTTGGCCGCGCCCACCTCGATGACCGGGGTGGCCTGTTTGGCCAGGGTCAGGTAAAAGTCGTGCAGGCTGTCCGCGCCCTCGGACAACCCGCCGCCAAGCGAGTATTTCGCGATCTGCGAGGTATCGACCGAGGTGGTCGTGCCCAGGGGCGAAACCGACTGGGTGGTGGCGGTGGCCTTGAGCATATCGCCCATGCCGCCGAAAAAGCCGGCGATCACGGCCCGGGCCGCCGACGCTCCCATACGGGAGACAACCCGGCCGGAGAGCCCGACCTTGGAATCGGAATCCGTGACAAACCCCTTGATCGGGGTATCGATCACCGCTCGCCCTTCGTTGCTGAGACAGGACAGCGAGACCAGCCGGACATCGGCCCGTTCCTTGTCCAGTCGGCCCACGGCTTCGGCAATGACAAAACACCCTTCCAATTCGGCCTTGACATCGTTGGGCAGCACAGCCGGTGTCTGGATCCTGAGCAGGAGCGGTTCCGGGTTACTCGTCCCTTTTCCGGAAGTGGAAGCGTCGAAACCGGTCAACAGCCTGGCCTCCATGAACGATGGGGGCAGATAGACTGTCCGCTCTTTTTTTTTATCTGGACTGCCGCCATCGTCATTCGCCACCGTATTTGACAGCACTCCGATCTCGCCGATCATCCGCGGTTGCGCTTTCGGTGGCGGCGGAACGGCCCGGGCACGAGGAGTTCGGTCCCGGATCGGCCGGGGCTCCCTCCTTTCCTCGGGAGATGGCGGCGCAACGATCTTTTTTCTCTCGATCTCCCTGGCGCTGGGAAGCCGCGGGAGTTGCGACCGCGAGGATTGTTCCAGTTTCTCCTGGTTCTCCCGCAGGGCGGCGACGGTTTTCTGCAGTTCATCCAACTGCCTGCGCTGTTCCCGGAGCATGGTCTTCTGGATCAGGTCGGGTTCGAGCTTGATCGACCTGGATTTCTCCACACCACGCAGCCTGATCGTTTTTTTCGAGCGGATGTTGTATCCGGTCAGGGTGATGACCAGGATGACAATCCCGATCACAGACCAGATGACGACCTTTTTCCGCGACGGGTCCAGTTCGTCGAAACGTTCCCGGAGACTCATCGCGGCGTCTCCTTTTTCTCCACCACGAAAACACGGATGCTCGCCCCCCTGTTCAGGGTGTGATCCTCCACCGCCACCGCCAGGATGGAAGGACTGACGGCCGAGGTCAGAAACATGGTTTCATCCACGGCAACCGGTTTTATCCCCAGGGCCTTGACCCGGTACTGTTTCAGTCGCAGGCCCACGCCCTCCACATCGATGGTCCGCTGAAGGGTCGTTTCGAGATGCGGTGACAGCGATAGCGAGGATTTCCCCGAGGCCGGCGTGATCCGGTAACTGGACGGACAGGATCCGGCATAGGCCTCCCGGATAAGCTGCAGGGCCTGCTTTTCCAAGGGCATTTTCCGGTACCTGGCGATATTGTGCTTGAATCTTTTTCCCTTTGCCGAGGCCAGACGCAGGGTAACGGACGGAATATCCCTGGGCGTGGCGATCAGGGTATAGACCGCGCCATTACAGACCACGAACAGTTCGTTCGGGGTGGTTGTGTACACATATTCATCGCCATTTTTCTCGATCTTGAACTTGATAAAGGCGTTGTTGCCGGAGAAATGACCGGTCAACCCCTTTTCCCGGGAAAAGATCAGATCGGTCATCGGCCCGGGGCAGACGATCCGGTTGATGTCATGGTTGGAGAGTTCGACCGGAGTCGCGACCTCGGCCGGAATCACGGTGTCGGCACGGGCCGTCGCGGTGAACAGCAACACGACGACCACAAACGGAATGATCTTGTTCATTGTCGCTCCTCCGGGGCGCCGGTGTCGTCGGTTTTTTCCTTGATCGAGAGGATGGCGAATCGACCGTCGCGGATCCGGTACTCGATCCGGTAGGTCTTGCTGCTGTTTTCGAGCGGTGTGTCTCCGGCGAACTGTCTGAGGTTGCCCAGGACTTCCAGGCCGGTTTTCCCGATGGTGATGTTTTCCAGGTAGAAGACCGAACTGACCAGGGACTCCTCGACCCTGCCGGCCAGGGAATACCATTCCCTGGAGGCCACTGGATAGGATTCGGGGGCATAATAGCTCAGTAGTTCCTCGAACTGGGCCCGGGCCGTGGCCGGCGAGTAGGTGCCTGCCAGGTTGACGATCCTTCTGCAGATGTCCCGCAGGTAGGTATCGGTGGGGCGGCCCCTGACGAACTCGATGGTGCCGGTCATTTTCGGGGGTATCAGGACAACCCGCTGGTACCTGACGGCCCGGTAGACCATGAACGAGTTGAACACCACGGCCAGGGAAAGCGAGGCGATCGCGAACTTGAGCAGCCTGTTTTCGGCAAAGACATTGGCGGCCTTCTGGACAAAGATCTCCACCCTCATTCATGGAACTCCCGCTGGAAATATTCTGGATAGTTTTTCATCTGCAGCAAACCGAGCACATAGAGGATATGTTTCAGAAATCCTCGTGGTTTTTTCCTCTTGGTTCGCGTGTAGCAGTATTGGATGCCGATGAAAACGAGCCACATGATCTTGCCGTAGATGAGCGCCAGGGTCAGGGAGAACAGAAAGATGACCAGCTCGTCGATTTCGAACCAGAGGATCTGGATCGGCTTGGACAGGTACTGGGGAAATTTCTGGACAATGCCATTACCGCTCATCCTGTTTTCCTCTTTGGAATCTGGTCAATTGATAAGGGCGCCGATGGTCTGAACGACACTGTCCGCCTTGAGCAGGAACGCTCCGCCCAGGACGACTCCGGCCGCCGGCAGAATCATCTGCCGGATGGCCAGGATGGCGGCGAAGACCATGCACGCCACCCCGGCGATGAACCCGATGGGGCCGAGCAGGATCTGGTTGACCCCGATATCGTAGAGATCATAGGCAAAGGAACCGGCCGCAGGGACCGTCATGGCCACGGCGTTGTTGGATACCAGGATCGAGGCGGCCACCAGCATGGCAATGGCCGTGACCCGTTGGGCCTGTCCGGATTGTTGCTGCAAAACTGTGCGCATGAGTCTCCCTCCAATAAAAAATGTTCAAAAATGCTCCCCATTCCAGGAGCCCTCTTCCTTGTCCGGCAGGTGAACCTCCGCCCTCCGGTTCTCGAAGAATCGGGAGGGTATTGTCGAGACGGGATGTTGTTCACCCCTGCCCTCGATCCCCTGCACGAGATACCCGCGTTTACGCAGGAAAGCCGCCACGACCCCGGCCCGTTTCAGAGACAGCGCACGGTTGTATCGTTCCGGTCCCAGGGGGCAGGTATAGCCGGTTACGACCAACGGGGTATGGCGGGTGATATTCCGGCGAGTCATCTGTTGCAGCAGGATGCCTTGTTCCGTTCGCGAGAGCGTGGATTCGCCCAGAGGAAAATGGGCTACTGCCAGGGCGGTGGCGCTGTTCCGGCGTGCGGTGATGACAAAGGTTCGGGTGCTCATATTCCGGATCAGGGTCATGGCATAGATGTAGGGTTCCTGCCGGATCATCAGTTCCGTTCCCCCGACCGGCATGGTCATGAAATGGATGCTCGCGGTGACCAGCCAGAGGCAGAGGGTGAATCGTCGCGGTTTCATATCGAGGGTGAGAAACACCAATCAAAGAAACTCCGTTTCTTTTTCTTTGTTTTTGCCGTGTACCGATGTTTTTGCCTTTTTCCGTTGGTTGTAGACACGCTGCCTGACCCTGTAGAGTCGTTTCACCTGGAAATGGTTCAGGGTGAAATCGTAGCTCATCTCGATCTCCCGGATCAGTTTCTTCATCGGTAATTTCTCCCCAGGGGCCAGATTGTTGAACCGGCTGCAGGCATACCGTTCCCAGCGGGTCGGCAGATCAGCGGTCTCGACCAGGGCCTGACGATCCTTCCTGGAAAATTTCATCAGTTGGGCCCGCAGCACCTCGCTTTTCCACCAGAGCTTTTCGAGCAGCCCGAGACCGATGATATCCTCATGGGTGAGCGGCTCGTGGATATAGCCTTGCCGCACCATCCAGCGGAGCGTCCTATGCGGCAGTCGTGATGCCTTTGCGTACTGATTCACATCCATACTCTTCGATCCGTCTGATCGCGTTGCTCAATATCGCCCTGACCGTTCGGCTGCCGATACCGAATCGTCGGCCCACCGTGCTGGTGCTGACCGGGGTGGGTTGGGCCAGGATCCACTCCGATATCTGGCGCTGCCGATTGGTCAGAATTCGCAGGTGTTCGCGAATTTTTCCCTTGTCCAGTTCCTTTTGTTGTCCCGTCAACCCGTCCTCCGCCGGTATCCGGTCGATTTCGTACTCCGAGACGACCAGTCCCGAGGCAAGCGAAATACAGCGAGTACGAAAGGCGACCCGGAAGTAGGGGTTCATGTGAGAAAGGGATTTTCGCTGCCGGTCGAGCAGCGTCAGCACCTGGTAGGCGGTCAACAGTGCCTCACCGTTCAGGTCCTGGCGATCACAGGACATGTACCGGAAATACGGTCCGGCTATGCACCGGATGAGTACCCTGTTGGATTTCACCCAGGACAGGGCCAGGTTCCACCGTTCGTTTTTCGGGATCGGACGTTCTTTCTCTCTGCCGATGGCATCGGTCCCCACGCGGGTTGCCCTGTTTCCCGCGGGACAAGACTCTCGGTGCCTGGAGACAGGCGTACGAACGGAGCGAGTACGGCGGATGTGGGTGTTTCCCCCCGGCATTTTTCCCTCCCCTTCTTTTTTTATAAAAATGTTTTTACAAGCCTTTTTGTCGCCACCGGCTGAGCCTGGTAACAGGCTGTTCTTGTGTATTTTTTTGGTTGTGGGGCAAGTTCCTGCCGCGACCGCTGTGCCACGCTCCGTGCGACCGCAATGCCACGGGTCGCGTGACCTCTACGCCACACCCCGTGACCGCTATGCCACGGAGATGCGACCGCTACGCCATGCCTTTGCGACCGCTGGGCCACGGGTGCGTGACCGCTATGCCACGCCCGTGCGACCTCTATGCCACGGGAGTTATCACTCATCGGTCTTTTTTCTCCTGGTGACAAACACCTTGTCATGGCGATCGATTCTCCAGAATTTGATCGCGCCGATCGCCTGGAGTTCGTCCAGGGATCGTTTCAGTTTCCTCCGAAAATCGGATAACCGGCCACAACGGGAACGGCTGAGCAGTTGGAGTGTTTCAACCTTCATGGGATAGATCTCCGCGCTGCTGTACAAGCCGTGCAGCCACTTGGAGAGCCCGGTTTTGAGTTGGAGCCGTTGCCGCCATTGAAGCGGGGTCCAGCCCATGCTGAATAACGATTCCAGGCTGGAATTGACGCGGAGGTAGTACTCCCGTTTGCATGACTCGTAGTAGAAGTCATAGATCAGCGATCCCCCGTAAATGGAGCCGTATCCTGTGCTCTTCCAGTCCCCGAAATGAACTTCGATCAGGCATGCGCTCAGACGACGGATCGAGTTGAGCAGCCATTCCTGACCGGATTTCCCCGGTTTTTTCCCCAATGCCTTCAGATAGCCCCGGACGGAAAACTTCACCAACCCCTCCCGGTCTTCCCCGCTCTGTCGAGCGGCCAGGTGCACGGCATGGAGAAATACGTCGAGATCTCCCTGGTCCAGTTCTCCGCCGGTGAAATAGACCCTCACTCCGCTGAAGGAGATGATCCGCTTTTTCTCCAGGTATCTGCGGCGTCCCCGCCGAACCATGCCGAACAGCGCCGACTGCAGGCACATGTTGGGCGCAAGGTACTGTTGATGGGCCCCCTTCGGCAGGATCGGTAAGTCATAGGGTTGCAGCGCATCGGCCTTCGGCAGTTCCGGTATCTTTTTTTTCTGCCGTTTTTCCGGATCCCTGTCCTCCGGAGACGGGCCCATTATCCGTACCTTTCCCTGGCCATGGTTACGTTCAGGCGAGAATCTCCTTCGGGTCAGATCCGTCCCTGCCGGACTGGGAATTCTTCATTATCCGCTCCGGTGCCGATGACGTCACGGATCCGACGAGCCAGCCCGTTGTTCGGTATTGCGATCTTCCTCGGCCTGATCGGTCCCATTGCCATCGGTCGCCGGTGGTTTGGATGCACTGTTCACAAATTTGTCCCATTCGGCCTGTTTTTTCTCCCTTGACCCCCAAACCCAGACCTTGCGGTCTATGCCTGTCAACTCCTCGAGCCTGGGAGCCAGAGAAGGCGGGCAGCCCTTTCGGGCATGTAAAATATGATTGAGAAAATAGGCCTTGATGCCAGCCATTTCAGCAATCTTTCGCTGCGTTATTTTCTTCATGGCCTATTGATAGTCTCTTTAGGCTATTTTTGTCAATCAAAAAATAGCCTATAAAGACAGTTGTAAAAAGTTGTCAAATAGGACAATATAAAGAGAACGAAAAGGGCTCACGGTAAATAATCTTGGTGATCATTCTCTTTGAGCTGTCACATGGGACAAAAAAATGGGTAAAACAGACCAGAAGTTTAGAACAGCTCTGAATTTTCTCCTCGAAAGGGAAGGCCGGAAGGCACAGTCCAGACTGTCAAAAGAGCAAAATATCGATTCGGGATATTTGAACTCGATTATCAAGGGGAGGAAGCCGGGCTCGATCACGGTGCGGGAAAAGATCGCCGCTCATTTCGACCTGGAATATGAGGATATGCTGTATCTTGGCCGTTGGATTTTGGCGGGTAAAGACGGGAATGACTGGAAGCCGATTGACTCGGGCCGGAACGAGGAATCCCTGTCCACGAAAGCGAACGCTTTTTCTTCGAAAAAATGCTATGAAGATAAAAACCTGCGCCTGCTTGCCGAGTGGATCGACCTGCAGAGTGAACCGGGTGATTTCTGGACCTTGATAAAGATGGACCTGAGCCGCAAGTACCCGGAGTTCGATGCCTGGTTGAAACGACGCAGAGGGGAAGATCATCAGAATCGACTTTCGGCGGAAAGATCGGCCGCCTGAGAAGAAATGAGATATCCTGAAGTGTACTTTGAAAACGAGCTTTCGAGATTCTCGAAAGGCACGGGGTATAGCGTCTTGGCCCCTTTACAGCATGGAGATTGATGATGCTAAAAAAATTATATGCAAGCAATTATCGATGTCTTGATAATTTTGAAATAACTTTTGATGAGTTAACGTTGCTGATGGGGCCTAATGGCGGCGGAAAATCAACCCTGTTTGACCTGCTTGATGGAATCCGACATCTGATCGTGGACAATGCCAGAATCAGTGAAGTCTTTCCCCCGGAAGATCTGACGGCCTGGGTCAAAAGTCGGAAACAAACCTTTGAGCTCGATGTACAAGGGAAAAATGGCCTGTTCTCCTATAAACTCGTCATATCGTACAATCCCGATAGTAAAAAACAACGAATCGAACAAGAATATCTTCTCCTGGACAACAAGCCTTTGTTTCAATTCGACCAGGGAACCATACAACTTTTTCACGATGACCATACCCTGGGACCGACATATTCCTTTGACTGGTCAGTCTCCGGCCTGGCAACCATTGTTGCAGGGCCGGACAATAAGATGCTGACCGAATTCAAGGAATGGGTGGAAAAGGTTTTGATTGTGAGCCTGCAGCCCAAGGCAATGAGCTCCGATACAGAGGAGGAGTCAGGCTGGCTTGATCGAAACGGGACAAATTTTTCTTCATGGTATAGATATTTATCGCAGGAACACCAAGATAAGATATTCAAATTGACGGAGGAGTTGAGAAACAGTATCCCAGGATTTCATGCCTTCAAACTTGAACAGGCCGGGAGACATAGAATCCTCAAAGTTGGGTTTACCGGTGAAGAACATGGTAATTCTCCAACTTTTTTTGATCTCGAAAAGCTTTCGGATGGTCAGCGTGTCTTGATTGTGCTGTACTCGCTTCTGTTGGGTCTGCAGGATCTTGGCTACACGGTCTTTATCGATGAGCCCGAGAACTATGTGGCGCTGCCGGAAATCCAACCATGGCTCATGGAATTACATGATGCCTGCGGCGATGGTTTTACCCAGGTGGTACTTATCAGCCATCATCCGGAATTGATAGATTACCTCGGCCCGGAATGCGGCAAGTGGCTTGAACGTGATGCACTCGGTCCTGCCCGCGTAAAGGACATGCCGACGAGAATAGATAAAGGTCTGAAACTTTCTGAACAGATTGCCCGTGGGTGGACGGAATGAGTGCACGACGCGTGAAAATCACCATTCTCTGTGAAGACTCACAGCATGAGTCATTTGTGAGACGGTTTCTTAAGGGCATGGGCTGGAATACAAGGGAGATACGCGTGGAAAAGAGTCCCGCGGCGACTGGTTCCGCTGAACAGTGGGTGCGTGAAACATTTCCAAAAGAATTGGCAATCTATAGAAAACGAAGTCACAAGGCCGCTACAGGATTGATCGCGGTCATCGATGCCGATACCATGGAGGTCCGGGAGCGGATCGATGAGTTCAGGGCAGAATGCGGTTCTCGGAGTGTGCCCTTTCGAACCGAAAATGACACCGTGGCCATTGTGGTTCCCCGGCGGAATATCGAGACATGGATTTATCACCTGAATGATCAGCAGGTGAATGAAGAGGATGTGTACCCAAAGTTGAGCCGGGAGCGCGAATGTCGATCAGCGGTAAAAAATCTGGTCCAGTCCTGCAGAACAACTGGTATAAACCAGGATGCGCCACCATCGTTACTTGCTGCATGTGAAGAATATAGAAGTAGAATTTCACCACTTCGAACATGAATCCGTGATTTCGCCCCCAGGTCCTGGATCATTAGTTTGCGCCAGTAATCTTAGAGAATATTCGAAGCCATTAAATGTCGATTCGGCTGTGGCTCAAGGTGATTTTTCCACTCATACATGCGGATGCATCAAATTTGTTAAAATTTCAACACATTTAATTTCTATATATTTGTTAAGGGAAATTTCAATGAATAGATTTTTTTTATTTAATCAAAAAACCAAAAATACAAGGGTTAGTTGCGGCATACTATTATTAACATTACTTGTATTTACAGGATGCGCCAATCGACAATCCAGTCAACCACATAATAATACAAGCAAGCTGTCAAGCAACAAATATGCAACTTTAAAAGTTGGAAAATTTAAAGAAAAAGATAAATTAAAAAAAAGACAACCTAATGATCAAGAAAGCAATAGAAAGGCTAATGAAATTTTCATTAGATTAGAGAGGGAACAACAAGGAAATTCAATATTAAATAGTATATCAGCATACGAACAAGCCAAATCTGAGGGCTATAACCCTCAAAGATTTCCGGGGATCCATCCGAACGCTGTTATTTTATTAGGTGGAGTTGGCGATTTTAACATTAAGATTAACTTTAATAGTGATAGCCTTCTTAAGGCTGTACCTATGGAGCTTAGTAAGGGGAGGGAATATATTAAAAATTATGATAAAGAAGGTGTCATGATAATTAAGCTATCTCCCGGTAGAATCAAGAGAGAAGTTACTAAACGATTTAAAGTTCCTTCAAAATATATTGCAACATATTTGGTTGAGCCAAACCCAGAATACAATGCGGCACAACTTGATTACCAGAGCGCTCTTGCTGAGTACAACATGATCAGTGCCAAGAACAGATCTTCATCAGTCGGTTCAGATGTTTTGGCGTCAGCTATACTCGGAGGTATAAACGGGCTTCAGATAGGATTGGCAGCTGATAGGCTAAATCAAGCTCGCATTAAACTGTCAAGTACTCCTCCTACTATAAAAATTCCACAGTACAAGGAATATAAATATGATTGCATGACGTTGAGTGTTAAGAAATATTTGTCGATTTATATATATTACATAAGAAATAAAAATGTTCAGCTTTGGAGCGGAATGCTATATAAGGAAAAGATTTTTAATATACCATACAATAAAAGAAAGACAGATTCTGGCGACGAATCCCGTTCTTACTATACTGAAAATGATGTTAATATGTATGAAAATGGAGATTTAATTATTGAAAGCAAAGATTTAGCAAAATTAATTGCAAATAAACCAAAATATTTTAAAGCGAATGATTCGTTGTCATTTCTTAACAATTCTAACACAGTAGGGTATAAATCGATAGGCAAGAAAAGCAATAAAAGCAACAAGAATAAACATGCGAAGACAAAAATAGAAAAACTCATGGATTCTGTTGTTGCCATTCAGGATGGTGGAAACAACACCATTGGTACTGGATTTTTTGTTGGCAAAAATATTATTATTACAAATCGACATGTTGTCGATGGAAAAAATTTAATAACAATTCAAACAATATCTGGGAAAAAATTGGTGGGTAGTATTATTGATGTTAACTATGATATTGATTTGGCTTTAATAAAAGTAAACTATTCCGGCAAGCCTGTAACTTTTTATACTGGTAAAGTATCCCCAGGAACTGATGTGCTTGCCATTGGTAATCCTATGGGTCTCAATTATAGTTTGACGAAAGGAATCGTGAGTAATGTTCGGTTACGAAGGGATGTGAATATTCCATACTCTAAACAACATTTATTCATCCAGACTGATGTCGCCATTAATCCCGGAAATTCTGGCGGTCCACTATTTTTGAATGGTAAGGTCGTTGGAATCAATACACTGAAACTCGTCGCAAAGGATATTGAGGGAATAGGATTTGCTATTCATTATAAAGAGATTTTAAAGTATCTCAAAGAAACAAAAAATATAATGCATAAATGAGAAATTATGAAAAACTTGATGAAAAAACTACTGGTAATAAGCCATGTGGATATAGCTTGATGAAAAATTGATAAACCGGTTGCAGAAGTATCGATTCATAAGGAGAAAAGAGGGAGAATGACAACATGTAAGAACGACAAATGGTGACAGCTGCTGGTTAGGTGAAGAGCAAGCAGTAAAACTGAAACCGATACCGATTGCGGTAAGAAGTCTCTCCACGCCCCAGGTTGCCTGCAACCTGGTTGATGCGGTCAAAAAGTCGGGCGTCTTGTTTGTGCAGAAATGCTTTTCTCCTGATCAGGAGGTGAACCAAATTTGGCGGCTCTTCCAGCAGATTCAGAAGTAATCGATTGAACCTGGATCGGAAGGCCTTTCGTTTGTGCCTCAGGTCACTGATCTTATTTGGCTCCTCGACGTTTCGAGTGGAATTCAGGGTAAATTTTTCCCGCCCTCCTCGACGTTTGGTGTGGATGTGATTATTAAAAGATCACATCCACACCAAACGTCGAGGAGAATGTCATGAATGGCAACG
>WFZC01000262.1 GCA_015489765.1 Desulfobulbaceae bacterium | reverse complement strand
GGTCTGGATAAATGCGGCCTTTATCGACTCGACAAGACCGACCTTTTTGTACCGTATTTCCTCACTGCGGGTAATGCCAAGCAGATAGCGCTTGCCGACAACCTCTCCGAAGATATTTTTCACCTCCTCCCTGGTCGGCGTAGCCCTGACGGTTATCTTTTTACCGCCCCGGTCGACAACGAGTACAACCTCCCGACCGCCGCTGTTTTTGATCAACTCGGAGACCTGCTGCCAGGAAAGGGTCTTTTTGCCGTCTATGGAAACAATGCGGTCACCGGCCTTCAGCCCCGCTTTTTCCGCCACCGATCCCGGCGAAACCTGTCCTATGGCAGTGGTGTCGACAGGCTCGGGCAGTCCTGCCAGGGCAAACATGACAAAAAAGAGAATAACAGCAAACAACAGGTTAAACAGCGGCCCGCCAAACACGATGGCAAAGCGCTGCTTGACCGATTTATGGGAAAATGAGCGTGGTTGTTCCGCTTCAGGAATGGGCTCGCCCTGCTGCTCGCCGTACATCTTGACATAACCGCCCAGGGGAAAGGCGGAAATAAGATATTCGGTCTCTCCCCATTTCCGGCCAATTACCTTGTTGCCGAAACCAAGGGAGAATTTGAGCACCCGGACGCCGCAGAGCTTGGCAATCAGAAAATGACCAAATTCATGGACAAAAATAAGGATTCCCAGGACAAGGACAAATGAGAGCAGTGAATTCATACGATAGATGGTTTCTCTGTGTAAGTGTTATCTTTTCCCGGGTAACTCTCCGATCAATTGGAGATCAGCCGCAAGTGACCAGGACCACCGCACGAAATCTCGTTGCCCGAAATCTCGTTGCCCGCTTACCTCTCCGAACGGTCGCAACGACGTTCGACTTCCTGCAGGGCCAGGGCCCGCGCCTGTTTGTCCGCAGCCAGGATATGCTCCAGATCAAGGTCATTACCATCGATTTGGACCGCCAGTACCGCGGCAACGACAGCCGGAATATCGGAAAACCCGATCTTTCCTTCAAGAAAGGCGTCCACGGCAATCTCGTTGGCGCCATTGAGCGCTGCCGGCTGCATGCCTCCCTGTTCAAGGGCTCCAAAGGCCATTTTCAGAGCCGGGAAACGCTCATAATCCGGTTCCTCAAAACTCAAGGTTCCGCAGCGGGCAAGATCAAGACGCGGCAGGTCAAGATGTATACGTTCAGGATAGGACAGGGCATAGGCAATCGGGATACGCATGTCCGGAATACCGAGCTGGGCCACAACCGAGCCATCGATAAATTCAACCAGGGAATGGACAATGGACTGGCAATGAACGACCACATCTATCCTGTCGGGCGGAGTATCGAACAGCCAGCGGGCCTCGATGACCTCGAGTCCCTTGTTCATGAGGGTTGCCGAGTCAATGGAGATCTTTTTGCCCATCTGCCAGTTGGGATGGGCCAGGGCCTGGTCAGGGGTGATGGCGGCAAACTCTTCTCCGGCAAGCTCGCGGAAGGGACCGCCTGAGGCGGTGAGGATAATACGGTCCATATCCTTTCTGCGCCCGGCCTCAAGGCACTGAAAAACAGCGCTATGCTCGGAATCGATGGGCAATAAGCGGACACCATGGTCCTGTACAGTTTTCATCACCAGACGCCCGGCCATGACCAGGGTTTCCTTGTTGGCCAGACCAATGTCCTTTCCGGCCCGGATCGCCTCCATGGTCGGCAACAGGCCAACAGCACCGACAACGGCGGTCACCACCATGTCAACATCGGCAAGCGTTGCCACCCGGCAGTTCCCGGCATCTCCCCAGAAGATCTCTCCCTGGTAATCCCTGGCCAGCATGTCAGCAAGGGAACCTGCAAGCTGCTCGTCAGAAATGGAAACGCAGGACGGAGAAAATTCCCGCACCTGCTGGGCCAGCAGGGAGATATTTTTCCCTGCGGACAGGCCGACAATTCGGAACCGATCAGGATTTGCCCGAACAACGGACAGGACATTTCTGCCAATGGAACCGGTGGATCCCAGTAATGCAATATTTTTTACGCTCATGTGCCCAGTCCCAAAAGAAGATAGTACATGGTCGGTGCGGTCAGGAGAAGACTGTCAACCCGGTCCAGCAAGCCGCCGTGCCCGGCAAGCAGGGTGCCGGAATCCTTGTTGCCGGTGGCCCGCTTGATCACCGATTCGACAAGATCGCCGATAATACCCACCGGCACCAGGACCACCCCGGCAACGAGACAGAAAAGGAGGGGAACCTGGCCGGGGAGAAGCGCTCCCACCCCAAGCGCGGACAGGGTGCCGACCACCATGCCGCCTGCGGCCCCGGCGATGGTCTTGCCGGGA
>WFZC01000261.1 GCA_015489765.1 Desulfobulbaceae bacterium | reverse complement strand
GTCCTGCAGGAGGGGGTGATCTACCGGGTGGGCAGTCCCCGGCCGATACCTATTGACGTTCGGGTAGTGGCGGCCGCCAATCAGGACCTGGAAAAGGAGGTGCGGGCCGGTTGTTTTCGCAGCGACCTCTACTACCGGCTAAGCGTGGTCACCATCACCATTCCGCCCCTGCGGGAGAGAATGGATGACATCCCGCTGCTGGTTAATCATTTTATTCATAAATACCTCCATATCAATTCATCGGTACGAGGGGTCTCAACGGCCGGTTATGATATGCTGCAGGATTATGACTATCCCGGCAATGTCCGGGAACTGGAAAATATCATTGAACGGGCCATGATCATCGAGACAACGGATACTCTGAGGCCCGAAAGCCTGCTGATTCCCAGGCAGAAACGAAGCGGCCGGGAGACAACAGATACTCCCGGTTCCAGTACGGCCGGGGCGGGAGATATCCGGGAAATGGAGAAAAAGCATATTATTGAGGTGCTTGCCGCCTGCAACGGCAAAAAGATCGAGGCCGCCCGCAGGCTTGGCATCAACAAGACAACCCTGTGGCGCAAGATGAAACGTTATGGGATTTGAACAGGTTGTGCGTAAGAGAAAATTATGTCTTAAATCTGACGCAAATCAGACGCATTACGGAGCAATTTTTTTCCTGACCTCTAATGCGTGGTTTTCGGGATCAGTTCCTTGAAAAATTCTATGGATGGGTAGCGCTCTGAATAGCGGACCGGCTTGCGGCTTGACGGCCGGGCGACAAAAACGCAATGTTTTATGCCAAAGGCCCTGGCCGCGTCCAGCACCTTTTCCGTGTCATCGGCCAGCAGGGTCCGCTGGTTATCAAATTCGAGGGTTTCCTGCAACCGATGCCAGAACTGTTCGTTTTCCTTGGCAAGACCGATTTCCTCGGCACAGATAATACGGTCAAACCAGGCGCCGATGGAGGTCTTTTCCAGCTTGATGGACAGGGTGCTTGAATGGGCATTGGTGATGAGATAGAGTTTTTTCCGCCTGCCCAGACAGAATTCCAGAAATTCTATAACATACGGATGGACACCGATCAGGTGATTGATCCGCATCTTCAGTTCCGGGATATCAAGGCCCAGTTCGCGTGACCAGTAGCCAAGGTCTGTCCAGTCAAGGGTGTTCTCGACCTCCTGGTAGCGGGCGAGCAGTTCCTGCCTGGCCTCTTCCACGGAGATGTCATGGAGCAGGCTGTAATGCTCGGGAATGTATTGCTCCCAGAAGTAGTCATCAAAATGTTTGTCCAGCAGGGTGCCGTCCATGTCCAGCAGGACGGTATCGAGATCGTCCCAGGAGAAACGGGGCGGGATTTTTTCAGGTAGTCGGCTGCCCGTGGTCATTGGTTGCTGTTAGGATGCTGGTGCTGGTTATCGGTTCGTGAAGAGGTTTGAAAAAAATCTAACATATTCTCAATTTGTTTGAAAATATTTTCTTGATCACGTAGAGGGACGACAAGGCGTTGGTCCGGGGTCAGGCGCATTATATTCTTGCGCCGTTCTTTTTTGGCCGCCTTTTTGTCCTGTTTAAGCAGGGTGAGCAGGGTTGCCGGCTCTACCTGCGTGTTGTTTCCAAAGGAATAGATCAGCGCCTCCGGCCCCTGTTCAAGCTTTGTGATTCCAAGTTGCGAAAGTGGATGTTTAAGGCCGATCATTTGCCACAGGGCCAAGGCCTCCGGCGGCAGACGGCCGTACCGGTCTTCTATCTCATCCATCAGGTCGGCAAGCGCTGCCGGTTCATCGTTACCGGCCAGGGAAAGCCGGCGATAGACCTGATAGCGCTGACCGGTGTCCCTGATATAGTCCTCGGGTAAAAAGGCGGTGATTTTCAGGTTGATTTCCGGGTCCGGCGGCGGTTCCCGGCCGCCGTCCTGTTGCCGTCTTTTTAAATCTTCCACCGTTGTCTGGAGGAGATCGAGATAGAGATCATAGCCGACGGCGGCAATATGTCCGGACTGGGAAACCCCGAGCAGGTTGCCCCCGCCCCGGATCTGGAGATCATTCATGGCCAGCTTGAAACCGCTGCCCAGTTCGGATGCGTCCATCAGCGCCCGCAGCCGCTTTTTGGCATCTCCGGTCAGGTTTTCCAGGGAGGGGACAAGCAGATAGGCGTAGGATTGCCGGGAACAGCGGCCGACCCGTCCGCGGAGCTGGTAAATGTCAGCCAGGCCAAAATGATCGGCCCGGTTGATGATTATGGTGTTGGCATTGCTGATATCCAGGCCCGATTCAATGATGGTGGTGCAGACCAGCACATCGAGTTCGTGCTTGATGAAGCGGACCATGACGTCTTCGATCTGGGCAGGGGCCATCTGGCCGTGACCGATACCGATACGGGCCTGGGGAACCAGGTCGGCCAGGTGTTCGGCCACCCTGGTAATTGAGCGGACCCGGTTATGGACAAAAAAGAGCTGGCCCCCACGTTGCAGTTCCCGATGTATGGCCTCGCGGATGACCAGATCCTCGCGGCGTGCCAGAAATGTCTTCACCGGCCGCCGGCGGCGGGGCGGCGTGGAAATGACGGAGAGATCGCGGATACCGAGAAGCGACATCTGCAGGGTCCTGGGGATGGGGGTGGCAGTAAGGGTCAGGACATCGACGTTGCTTTTCAGTTTTTTGATCTTTTCCTTGTGGGTCACCCCGAAGCGATGCTCCTCGTCAACGATGAGCAGACCGAGTTTGTCGTAGACAATATCTCCGGACAGCAGCCGGTGGGTGCCGATGACCAGGTCAATGGTTCTGTTTTCCAGCCCTGTTCTGATCTCGCGTTGCTGGGCCTGGGTCCGGAACCGGTTGAGACAGGCAATGTTGACGGGAAAGCCGGCAAATCTCTCCCGAAATGTCTTGGCATGCTGTTCGGCCAGGACGGTTGTCGGCACCAGGACGGCAACCTGGAATCCGTCCTCGATGGCCTTGAAGGCGGCCCGGACGGCAACCTCGGTCTTGCCGTAGCCGACATCGCCGCAGATCAGCCGGTCCATGGGATGATTGCCCGTCATATCACCAAGGACATCGGCAATGGCCCTGGCCTGGCCGTTGGTTTCCTCGTAGGGGAAAGAATCTTCGAGCTGCCGGTACAGTTCGCCGGGCGGAGAAAAGCGGTGTCCCTGGCGCAGTTCGCGGCGGGCATAAATATCAAGCAGTTCCTCGGCAACCTTCCAGACGGCCTCGGTGACCTTCTTTTTTGTTGCCTGCCAGCGGGTTGAGCCAAGACGGTCCAACCTGGGTTCCCGGTCGCCAAGGCCCTGGTAGCGGCTGACCCAATGCAGCCGGTCCACCGGCACGTAGAGCTTGTCACCGCCGCGAAATTCGATCAGCATAAAATCGCTGTGGCGGCCGCCAAGCTCCATGTTGACCAGGCCGGAAAAGCGGCCAAGACCATGGTCCCGGTGGACAACAATGTCACCGGCGGCAAGGGTGTCGAGCTGGACCGGTTTCCCCCGTTGCCGGCCCGGTTTTCTGCGCCGTCCGAGCCGTTTTTCGCCAAAGAGCTCGGCCCCGGACAGGATGTGCAGTTTCTCCGCTCCCAGGTCAAAGCCGTGTTGCAGCGGGTGGTTGACGAGATGTATCCGCCTGCCGCCAAGGGCCAGATTGGTTACCGGTGCGGTCAGTTGGCCGGTTTCCAGAGAATAGCTGCCGATAATTTCTTCAAGATGCCGACGCTGCCGGGTTGAGCTGCAGGCGATGATGGCGGTTTCGCCATTGCCGGACCAGTTGCTCAATCGGTCAATCAACGGCGCCAGCAGGCCGCGTTTCTGCCGTTGCAGCTCGATTTCCTGGACAAGCAGGGAGTGGTCGCCGCAGGACAGGTGCATGCTTTCGGCCGGACTGTCCGGATCCGGGAGCTGGCAGAACCCGAGTTGCGAAAAACGGGCCCGGCAATCATGCTCCTCATCCGGGGTGATGAACAGTTGCTCCGGCGGCAGAGCGGCCTGGTTGTCGGAAAGGGCCCTGGAATAATTTGTCAGGATGCGTTCTCGGAGCAGCTCGTTTGTCTGCTTGCCCGCAACCGGATCAAAGGTGACAAGAAAGCTGTCCGCGGGCAGGTAATCAAAAAAGGTCTCGGTTCTGTGGCTGTCGAGATAGAGCAGCGGCAGGAAAAATTCACAACCGGCAAAGGGAATCCGGGCCGATAACCGGTCAAACAGTTCCTCTCCGGTCTCCTGCGGCCAGGAAAGGGCTTTGATTTCCCGGCGCAGGAGATCAAGCCACTTCCTGTTCCCTTTGGCCGGAAAGAGCAGGTCAGTGGCCGGCAGCAGAACCGCCTCTTTCAATTCCTCTCTGGAGCGCTGGCTCACCGGGTCAAAGCTGCGAATGGACTCAAGGGTGTCGCCGAAAAAATCAAGCCGCAGGGGCAGGGCTTCGCCTTCGGCAGCCGGCGGGAAGATATCGATAATGCCGCCGCGCACGGCCATATCACCGGGCCGCCGGACCAGATCACAGCTCTCGTAACCGTTTGTGATCAGGTGGGAGATCAGGTCGTCACGGTCCGTGTCCTCGCCGCTGATAATCAGTTCACAGCGGTCGTTAAGCGCCCGTCTGGCAATGACCCGCCGCAGGACGGCCTCGACCGAGGTGAAGACAATGGGAGGGCGGTCGTTGTTGTGCAGCCGGTAGAGGGTGGACAGACGTGCGGCCGTGGTGGCCGGGTCGGGCGAGAGGGCGGTATAGGGCGGGATCTCGAAGCTGGGGTAGATGAGGACCGGCGCATCGGTGAACAGGGCGGTGTCCCGGGCAAGGCCCTCGAGTTGCTCATCGGCGGGAACAATACAGCAGACCGGTTTGTCCAGGTGATGACAAAGTCGTGCCGCAAGCAACAGGCCGCTGCTTCCGGCAAGACCCGTGATATCAAGCTGGTGCCTGCCCTTTTCCCGCAGCCGCCTTAAGATCGACTGCATGGATAAGAATCGCCCTGGCGACTAAAAGGAGCCGCCCATGGTGAAGTCCCAGTTGGAGCTGTCCTCGCCGTCCTGTTGGTCAAGGTTGTAGCCCCAGGCCAGGCGGATCGGACCCATGGGGGACATCCACATGAACCCGACACCGGCGGTCTTTTTGAAATCGCCGAAATCCCAGCTGTCTTCAAGGGCGTAGACATTACCAAAATCGGTGAACACCTCTCCATGTAAGCCGGCCTGTTCAAGCAGGGGAAACTGAACGGCAAGGTTTGCGTACCACATCTTGTCACCACCGATTTTTTCATTGGTGACCGGGTCGCGGGGACTGATGCTGACAGCGGGAAAACCACGGATACTGTTCATGCCGCCAAGGTAAAACCGTTCGTAGACCGGCAGCTTTTTGTCATCATCGGCAAAGATCTGGCCGATGGCACCTTTGATGTGGAAGACCGATTTCCAGTACATGGGGAAGTACCATGAGCTGGAACCTTCAAGTTTGGTATAGTCGGCGTCGCCGCCCAGCCAGCCGCCGGCATGCCGGACACTGATCGAGTTTCTGGAACCGGAATCGGGGATGAACCGGTTGTTGCGCGTGTCCCGGAGAAAACGGATATGAACGGCGCTGGTCAGGTTGATGTCTTCGGAATCCTTGATGACCTGGGAGGCGTTGTCGGCAACGTCACTGAGGGTGGTGTTGTCTATCGAGTAACCGTAATAGACATACCATTTTTCAAAGAACGGGTGCCCGAACCGGAGACCGCCACCCACGGAATCCTTGGTGTAATCGTCATATTCCCGGCGCCAGTTGAACAGGTCAAGCCCTAAGGACACGTGGGAATCAAGAAATCTCGGATTCGTGAAATTTAAGTTGAAGCGGGTGGTTATGCCGCTCAAGTTCACGGACAGCGCCAGCTTGTCACCGGTGCCCAGCAGGTTATCTTCGGAAATCTCGCCCATGAACAACAGGGATTCGGACGAGGAATAGCCGGCGCCGATGCTGAACTGGCCGGTCGCTTTTTCCTTGACCTTGACGATGACATCCATCTTGTCTTCTTCCATGGTCGGCTGGGGGGTCACCGTGACCTCTTCAAAATAGCCCAGCCGCTGCAGTTTCTTGGTTGAGCTTCTGATGGCCTTGGAGTCAAAGATGCCGCCTTCTTTCACGTCCAGGTCCCGGCGGATAACATTGTCACGTGTTCTGGTGTTCCCGTGGATTTCCACCCGGTTGAAATAGACCAATGACCCTTTGTCGACATTTAAGGTGATATCCACCCGCCTGCCGGAGGCGGACTTTTTGATTTGGGGGTGGACTTCGGCAAAGGCGTACCCATGTTCGGCATAGAGATCGGTCAGTTTCAGGGTGTCATCACGCAGGACCTTGCGGTTGAGATATTTTTCTTTACGGATCTTGAGCATGGACATCAGTTTGGCCTTGTCCTCGATGAGATCACCCTTGATGTCAACGGTGCCGACCCGGTACCTGGGCCCCTCTTCAATGGGGAAGGTGACGGTCAGGGAATCATCTTTTTCTTCCACCCTGGGTTCACCCACCTTGGCCTCGATAAAACCGTGATTGTGGTAAAAGGCGGCAAGACGGGCCGCGTCCTGTTGCAGGACATCCATTTTCAGGACACCGCTTTCGGTCAACCAGGAGAGCCAGTTCCAGGTTCCGGTCTGGATAACATCTTCCAGATCATCGTCGTCAAAGGATTTGTTGCCTTCAAAGGCGATTTTCCTGATGGAGACCTTTTTCCCTTCCTGGATGCGAAAATGGACATCAGCGGTGTCTTTGGTCGGATAGCTGAGGGTGGCGGCCACCTTGGTGTTGAAATAGCCCTTTGACTTGTACAGTCCCTTGATGCGCTGGACCGCATCGTTGATCTTGGCCGGGTTGACGATGGTGTTGGCGTTGATGTTGGCCGCGTCCCGGACATCATCTTCGGAAACGGCATCGACGCCGCTGAAGCTGACATTTTTAATCAGCGGTTTTTCCTTGACGATAAAGGTAATGGCCTTGCCCTTAGCTGTATCGGTGACATCAACGGATACGTCGTCAAAGTATCCCATAGAGAAGACCGATTTCAGGTCCCGGCGCAGGGCGGCCGGATCATAGTAATCACCGGGTTTGGTCTGGATTTTCCTAAGAATTGCCCCGGAATCAATCCGCTGGTTGCCGGATGGGGTGACGGAGGCAACGATAACCGAACGATTGGCATAGCCGAGAACATCGGCCACCGCACTATTGGTGACCTGTTCCAGTCCGCCGGTGAGCGTGGTTTCCTGAAAAATTTCCGGTTTGGCCTTTGGGTTAAGCACGTCGATGACCATCATGTCCACTTCAATACCCTTGCCGACTCTGGTAAGGCTGCCAACGGCGATGTAATCATAACCGGTTTTATCGGCAACCCGGCGCAGGGCGGCAGCCGGGGGGGGCCAGGGACCGCTATAGTCGATCAGGGAGCGGGCCTGTTTGCGCGGTATCATGGAAAAGTGCTTGGCTGCCAATGCCTTGGCCAGGGCCTCGTCTGCCTGTTTCTGCAGCTTGCCCGGCCGGGAGGAGTTGATCCTGAAGGGAAGGAAACCAGTGTTCTGCTGGATGGCAAGGGCCGGCTCCGCTCCCATGAGGATGATGAGACAAAAGAGGAGAAACAGGGCCGGCACAACATCCCGACTTAGGTATCGAAACTGTGATGTCAACTGCATGTATGCGTCCTGATCAATAGGGTTGTAAGGGGAAAAAGCGTAAATTCCTTCCATGGTGGCATCGTACCTGAAGTTCGTTATTATGCCATGCCCGGTGAAAAATGCAACGGCTTATCCAATCTTTGATGGCTGGGGTTCTTCTGCCGGAAGATGGATGGGGTCAAGAAGCTGGGCCACCTTATCATGGAGGATGGCGGCCAGTGCCTGTTTGTCCTTGGGCGTGAACTGTGCTGTCGGGATGGGCTTGCCGATACGGATGACTATTTCGCCTGGGGCGGGAAGAAGTTTCCCCTTGGGCAGCAGGCGGGAGGTATTGTTAAAGGCGATGGGCACAACCGGAACCCCGGAACGGATGGCCAACAGGATGGCCCCGGCCTTGAAAGGCTGCAGCTTTCCATCCCTGCTGCGGGTACCTTCGGGAAAGATGAGGACCGAGCTGCCGGCGCTGATGCGTTTGGCGGCCAGGTTCAGGCTTTGCAGGGCCTTTCTGCCGCGTGCGCGGTCAATGGAAATAAAGCCGACCTTGCGCATGGCCGTCCCCAATATGGGGACATCAAAGAGCTCTTTCTTGGCTATCCATCTAAAATCATGGGGAAAGTATCCCTGGAAGCTGTAGATGTCAAGCTGGCTGCAATGGTTGCCTGCAAAGACATAGGTTGCCTGCGGGTCTATATTTTCCATACCGGTGACCCGGACCCGTATGCCGGCGATCCGGGTCATGATTTTTGCCCAGAGCCTCGGGTAGATCTGGGCCGCGGCCGCATTGTCACTTGAAATTCTGAAATCGGCAAGCGCCACAAAGCAGGCCGCGGTGGTGATAAAGGGCAGGCTGACGAGAAAGAGGAGGGAGCGGAGACGTTGGAGAAGGGTCATGGGAAGCTTGCGGCCATCGCAGTCTTTATCTGGGTGGGGTAACGGTCGGGGTGAACCCGGGACTGTCCCGTATCAAACTTCGGAAAATCACTGCTTCATAGCATAATATCCGGAAAAACTCATCTCTTTTGTCCCTGGCAGGCAGCATAGTTATATTGACGATCGGTCGGAGATGGTTTATGTTGCCAGATTTTGAAAAATAGCGATAGTTTCAGTTGTTAGTGAATATAATTCGACTTTGATTCCCGGCTGTCCGGAGAATACAAAAAATACAGGAGAACAGGCATTATGGCAAAGATTGAGGTGAAGAACCCGGTTGTCGAAATCGACGGCGATGAAATGACACGTATTCTCTGGGCATTTATCAAGGAAAAGCTGATCCTGCCCTATCTTGATATTGATTTGAAATACTATGATCTCTCCATTCAGAAACGGGATGAAACCGATGACCGGATAACCGTTGAAGCGGCCGAGGCCATCAAGAAGTACCGGGTCGGCATCAAGTGCGCCACCATTACTCCGGACGAGGCCCGGGTCAGGGAGTTTAACCTGAAAAAGATGTGGCCCTCGCCCAATGGCACCATTCGCAATATAATAGGCGGCACCGTGTTCAGGCAGCCGATTATATGCAGCAATATACCCCGGCTGGTACCGGGCTGGACCAAACCCATTGTCATCGGCCGCCACGCCTTTGGCGACCAGTACAAGGCCACGGACTTCCTGGTGCCCGGTCCGGGAAAGCTGACCATGCGTTTTGAACCGGAAGGTGGCGGGGAGCCGATCGAGCATGAGGTGTTTGACTTTCCCGGCAGCGGCTGTGCCATGGGGATGTACAACCTGGATGACTCCATCCGCGGTTTTGCCCGTTCCTGCATGAACTATGCCCTCAACCTCGGCTGGCCGCTCTATCTCTCCACCAAAAATACCATTTTGAAGAAATATGACGGCCGGTTCAAGGACATTTTTCAGGAGGTTTTTGACCGGGAATTTGGTGATCGCTTTGCCGAGAAGAAGATAACCTATGAACACCGGCTGATCGATGATATGGTGGCATCTGCCCTTAAATGGGAGGGCGGTTTTGTCTGGGCCTGCAAGAATTATGACGGTGATGTCCAGTCGGACACCGTGGCCCAGGGTTTTGGCTCTCTTGGCCTGATGACCTCGGTGCTGATGACCGAGGACGGTGGCACCGTCGAGGCCGAGGCCGCCCATGGCACGGTTACCCGTCATTATCGGGAGCACCAGAAGGGGAATGCGACTTCCACCAACCCCATTGCCTCCATCTTTGCCTGGACCCGCGGGCTCTACTACCGGGGCACCTTTGACGACACGCCCGAGGTTGTTCGTTTTGCCGAGCTTCTGGAAAAGGTCTGTGTTGAAACCGTTGAATCGGGTTTTATGACCAAGGACCTGGCCCTGCTGGTTGGCGGTAAACAGAAGTTTTTGACCACCGAACAATTTCTGGCCAAACTCGATGAGAACCTGCAGGCGGCCATGGGCTGATCTGGCCCCGTCCGGCGCTTCGCTCCAAGCTGAACGTTCTTCGGGGCATATCCGGTTTGCCGGTTATGCCCCGTGGAGGTTCATGGCCCGCCGGGTAACAGGGGACGTGCGGCAGGATCCTGGTACCTGGCTGCAGGGTTGCTGTGGACCCGGCCGTGCCGGTGGGATATCATGAGAGAGATCGGCCATGTCTCTCTTTGCCGATGCCCAGGACCTGTTGTTTCCAGCCCGTTGCCTTTCCTGCGAGGCGCTGTTCGGCCGCCATCGCCTGCCGCTTCTCTGCCCTGACTGTGCCGCCCGGCTCGTTCCCCTGACTTCTCCGTTATGTCGCTGTTGCGGTACCCCCTTTGTTGCCGGTGAGGACCATCTCTGCGGTAACTGCCTGGCCGGCAAACCTTCCTTTGATCTTGTCCGCTCCGCCTACTCCTACCAGGAACCCCTGGTCAGTCTGATCCACCAGGTGAAATTCGGTCGCCGCCTTACCCCTCTTGCAACCCTGGGTGTCCTTGGCCGCAATTCCTGCGCCTGTTCCGCCCTTTCCCTTCCGGATCTGATCCTGCCCGTTCCCCTGCATGGCCGCAGGTTGCGGCAGCGGGGGTTCAACCAGTCCCTGCTCCTGGCCCGCGCCTGTTTTCCCAAGTGGAAGGACAGAATTGCAGCGAATGGTCTGAAGAGGATACGAAACACCACTCCCCAGACCGATTTAAGCGGCAGGGAACGAAGGAAAAACCTCAACGGAGCTTTTTGCGTAGATATTAGAGGCGGGGTGGCCGGAAAAAAGGTTCTGGTGGTGGATGACGTCCTGACCACCGGATCCACCGTGCTTGAGTGCAGCAAAATTCTGCAAAAGGCTTGCGCTGCAAGGGTTGAGGTCTTTACCCTGGCCCGGGCCCTGTAAATCCTTTCTCTTCATTGTTGTTTATTGGCGCCGCCTGGTGGTGATTTTTCCTCTTTTCAGTACGATTTATGAGGGATAATTTTTTTTCTGAAATATGGTCGATCAGAAAAAAATGCAGCGGCGGGCAGTTAAAAACAGCAGGGATATGTTTTGATTATATAGTGAGTATTTAATAGGATTTTGAAGATATGTTGAGATATGAAGAGAAATATAGTTGTGGAAGAATTGTTGATAATTTGTAAGTTTTTCGCATAACTACTTGAAACAAAAAGAAATATTTAGTTTATCAATGAATACTGCGCATTTAGGCCCTGTTGAGGGCGATCAGGTCTCCTAAATCCTCTTGCCTGCAGAAAGGCGTATTTTGTTTCCCTGCTCCGGGATTTTTTTTGCAAATCAGGCTAAACCGCTTTTGACCATTGGTATCTTTTTGACTACCAGTAGCACCATCATTGTGGCGGGTTCTTTCCTTTATCAAAATCGGCTTTATCTGAAGGTAGAGAAATCTGAAGATAGAGAAACCGGAGAATAGAAAACAGCCCACAAAGTTTTGTCGTTCAGAACTACTTTCATCACTTGAAGTCTACACTTATCTGTTGTGGCCGGGATGGGGTAAGTATGGTCCGGCCTGCCGCTATATCGAGAGTTAAAAGGGGGAAGTGAGCAGTATGTTGTGGAATACGATCAAAACGTCATTGCAAAAGGAGCTTTCGGAAAATGAATTCGGCCTCTGGATTGAGCCGCTTGCCTGCGAAAGGGAAAATGAGCAGGAATTGCGGATTACAGCCCCGGACCGTTTTTTCCGTTCCTGGATTGAAGAGCGTTATCTTGACCGTATCCGAACCGTGGCCGATGAGGTTGCTGGCGGCCCGCTTACCGTTTCTCTCGGGGTTGCCGACCAGACCGAGGCCGCATTCGTCAAGGAGAAGTCCGGTCAGCTCCGTCTGCCCGGAACAACGCTTCCCAAGCGCCGCATCCGTTCCCTGCATCCGGCCTACACCTTCGATCATTTCATGGTCGGCGAGAGCAATGTCCTTGCCCGCGCTGCCTGTGACGCCCTGGCCAAGAATGATTTTTCCTATGGCAACTGTCTGTTTATGAACAGCGGCACCGGGCTTGGCAAGAGCCATCTGACCCAGGCGGTTGTCCACCAGGTCTTTGATACCGCTCCCGCAACCCGGATGCACTATTTGACGGCCCAGCAGTTTTCTGCGGAAATGGTGAAAAACATCCGGGCAAAGTCGATGGAGAAGTTCAGCCGCAAATACATCCGGGAATGCGATCTGCTGCTTGTTGAAGATATTCATACCCTGGCCGGGAAAAACAAGACCCAGGAAGAGCTGAACACGGTCCTTGATTACCTGATCAAGTCGGGCCGCCGGGTCATCCTGACATCCGCGGTTGCACCATGCAGGTTAAAGGATCTGGACGAGGACTTTCGCTCGCGCATGACCTCGGGACTTGTTGCCGGGATCAAGCCGCCCGAATATGAAACCAGGTGCAGGATTATCCGGCACAAGGCAGGCACCCACCAGCTGGAACTTGGAGATGAGCTGGTCGATTATCTTGCCCGCAACCTGAAGGGCGATGTCCGGCGCATGGAAAGCGCCCTGATCGGTATCAAGGCAAAATCATGCCTGCAGCATACGCCCCCTGACATCAGTCTGGTCCGGGAGGTGGTGAGCGGTCTTGTCGGGGCGCCGGTGCAGGTGGACGGCAAGATGATCCGCGACCTGGTCGGCTGCCAGTATAATGTCTCTGTCGAAGATCTGAAGTCCCGGTCCAGGAAACGCTCTGTTTCCTTTCCCCGGCAGGTGGCAATGTATCTGACCCGTAAATACACCGACCACTCGCTGGCCGATATCGGGGCCCTCTATAACCGCGACCATTCCACGGTCCTCCATGCCGTCAAGGTCATCACCCGTGATCGTTCGCAGAAGCACTCCATTCGCGAGCAGATCGACATCCTCAGCCGCAAGCTGAAAAAAGGTTGAGCGTTTCCATGCCGCCGGTAACAGGCAGGTCGGGTCCTCTTCGGGCGCCCTTTATGAAATATGCGGGTTAGGTTTTGGCTAAGGGCCCTTGAGGGTGCCTTAAAAATAGACGCCCTTGACCTCCTGCTCCTCCTCTTGTTCCAGTTCCCTGGTCAGGATCGCCCTGGCTGCCTTCCAAGCCTCTTTGGTCATATCGTTGATGCCGATGCCCTGCCAGCCAAAGCCGCAGACATGTAGCCCCTCCATGGCGGCATGCAGTTTTTGGCGCCATGAGAGCAGGGCCGGATAGCCGGCCTCCAGCTGCGGGATGGAGCTGTCAGGCCGCAGGACCCTGGCAAAGGAGGGCGATTGGGGCAGCTCCATCAGCTCTGCCAGGTCCTGGTAGACCCTGGCAATCAGCTCTTCGTCGGAGAGTTCCAGCCGTTCGGGATGGCGGCGTCCTCCGACCAGCGCCTCGATCAGTTGATGGCCCAGCGGTGCCCGGCCGGGAAACATGTGAGAGGAAAAAAGCGCGCCCAGGGCAAAGCGTTGTTCAGACTCCGGGGCCAGATAACCAAAACCAAAGGGAATTGTGGCGGTGTCGTCAAAGCCCAGGGCAACCGTGGCAATGCGGGCCTCGGGGACCGATACCAGCGGCGCCTCTTCCGCCTCTCTGATTGTGGCTATCAGCGGCAGCGCCCGGTTGATGGGCAGCGCCACCACCAGATGCCGGCAGCTGAAACTGTTGCTGCCGCTCTCTACCCGCCAGCCGCTGTCCGTTTTTTCCACTGCCCGGGCCATGGTCCCGTACAAGATCTCTCGGTTGGCCTCCAGGGCCGAGGCCAACCCCTGGGCCAGCCGTCCCATGCCGGCACGAAAACTGGTCATGGCCGGCAGCCCCTTTGTCTTGTTGTCCCCTTTTTTTTTGGCCTCCCGCCTCTTCTTCCACAACCCCCGGATCACCGACCCGGTGTCATGTTCCAGGGCCCGCAGGCCGGGCATGACCCCGTCAATGGCCAGCCGGTCGATATCGCCCGCATAGGTGCCGGTGAAAACGGCGTCGGCAAAGGGGAGCAGGGCGCGGCCGAACCGGTAGCTGATCCAGTCGGCGACCGATGGCTCACCGGCCATGGGTTTTTTCCATAAATCGGCAAGCACGCGCAGCTTGGCCGGCCAGGAAACAAGCGGCGCCTTGATGATGGCGGCCGGCTGTTGCGGGATGGCGTTCAGCTTGCCGTCCAGGCAGATATAACGGACAAAGTCCGCCAGCTTTGCCTTCTCCATTTCCGTTGTCAGCCCGGCCAGGTGGACAATGACCTTGCTCTCCAGGCAGTTGTCGAGAAAGCCGTGCGCACCGGCCTCGGCAAGATATCCCTCTTCACTGTGGCTGCGTATGGCCCCGCCGGGCCGGTTGTTTTTTTCCAGGACAAGGAGCCGGAGCTGCGGGCGTTTATCACGCAGAAAGCGGGCAACACTCAGGCCTGAGAGACCGGCCCCGATAATGAGTACATCGTAACTTGGGGATGACATTTTTTCTTTGTTTACGCTTTCGTTAATGTTGAATTCAGGTAAGCGGCCGCTTCCCGTCTGTAGGTACCTGGCGCGTCTCTTGACAGCCGGAAAATCGTGCTTATTTATATTGGCCGAACAATACGGTCCTGCTTACCGGTTACCTACCGGAATACATACCATACCAGGGCCATGTGATACAGACAAGAATTGCGCGAGAATCATAAAAAAGAGGAAGAAAACCATGAGCAATGAACAGGTCGAAACCAGGGAATTTCATGCGGAGACAAGAAAGGTCCTTGATATAGTTATCAACTCGCTTTACACGGAGCGTGATATATTCGTACGTGAACTGGTCTCCAATGCCGCCGATGCCCTGGAGAAATATCGTCATATCAGTTTAACGGAAAAACCGGAATTTGACGCCCATGTCCCCCTGGAAATCACCATTGACTGTGATGACAAGAAACATATTCTGACCATTGCCGACACCGGCGTCGGCATGACCCGGGAGGAGCTGGAGACCAATCTCGGTACCATTGCCCATTCCGGGTCCGGAAATTTTCTCGAAGAGCTGGCCGAGGCGGCGAAAAAGGATGTCAACCTGATCGGCCAGTTCGGAGTCGGTTTTTACTCCGTCTTCATGGTGGCCAAAAAGGTCCGGGTCCAGACCCGTTCCTGGGACGGAAGCGAGGGCCATGAATGGGAATCAGATGGCGGCGGCTCCTATACGATCAGGCCCTGTGACGGACTGCACCGGGGCACCAGGATAATCATCGAGCTTAAAGATGATGCCCATGAATACGCGAACAAGTTCACCATCGAGCGCATCATCAAGCAGTATTCGACCTTTGTTCCCTTTCCGGTCAAGGTGGAGGGAAAGACCGTCAACACGGTGCAGGCCATCTGGACCAGGTCCAAAAGCGAGATCACCGATGAAGAGTATACCGAGTTTTACAAGTTTATCGCCAACGCCGTGGATGAGCCCCTCTTCCGCCTGCATTTTTCAGCCGATGCGCCCCTGGCCATCAATGCCCTGCTCTATGTGCCGCAGGAAAATTATGAAACCCTGGGCATGGGCAGGATGCAGCCGGGGGTCAACCTCTACTGCCAGCGGGTGCTGATAGACCAGCACAGCGAAAACATCCTGCCGGAATGGCTGCGGTTTCTCAAGGGGGTGGTGGATTCCGAGGACCTGCCGCTCAATATTTCCCGGCAGTCCCTGCAGGACAATGCCCTGGTCGCCAAGATCCGCAAGGTGATCACCAAGCGCTTTATCAAGTTCCTGGCCGAAAAGGCAACCAGTGATCCGGAAAAATATGAAAAGTTCTGGAAGACTTTCGGCATTTTCATCAAGGAAGGCGTGACAACGGATTTTGAGTTCCAAAAAGATTTGGGCAAACTGCTCCGGTTTGAGTCTTCAGCCACCAAACCAGGTGAGCTGACTTCCCTGGACGCCTATATCGAGCGGATGCAGGAGGGCCAGGATGCCATTTACTTTATCAATGGGCCCAGCCGGGCGGCGCTTGAAAACGGCCCCTATACGGAGATGTTCAAGCAGCGGGGAATCGAGATCATCTATACCCTTGAGCCCATTGATGATTTTGTCCTCAACCATCTTGGCGAGTACGAGGGGAAAAAACTGGTTTCCGCCGACAGGGCCGACCTGCGCCTGCCGGAGCCAAAGGACAAGGAAGATGAACCGGCCTCGGACCAGGGGGAGAAACTTGATGACAAAACCACCCGCGAGCTGTGCGAGTTTTTCAAAAAGACCCTTGGCGACCGGATCAAGGAGGTCAAGGCCTCGGACCGGCTGGTCGACAGCCCGGCCATGATCGTCAATGTCGATGGCTACATGACCTCTTCCATGGAGCGGATCATGCAAGCCCAGGG
>WFZC01000260.1 GCA_015489765.1 Desulfobulbaceae bacterium | reverse complement strand
TGGTCACCCATGCGGAAAACGGCGCGGATGGGCTTGCCTGTGGCGGCCGGGCCACCGTATTTCTTGAACCTCTCTGTACCGGCAACAGGTTGTTTATCATCGGCTGCGGGCATGTGGGCAGTGCCCTGGCGTGTCTGGCCATGGATTGCAGGCTGCCGGTAACTGTTGTTGATGACAGAAAGGATGTGGACGCACTGGGCGACCGGTTTCTGCTGCTTGATAACTATGATGATCCTTTTGCTGATATGGAGGTCGGCGATAGAGATATGGTGGTCATTGCCGGTCGCAGTCACGGGGTTGACCTTAAGGTTCTGCGGGCAGCCCTTGCCACGGAAGCCGGATTTATCGGTCTGCTGGGGAGCAGGAAAAAGAAAGAAGCATTTTTCTCTACCCTGCGGCAAGAAGGAGTCCCTGATGAACAACTGGCCCGGGTAACAACACCGGTCGGCCTGCCCATCGGCGCCCATACCCCAGTTGAGATTGCTGTCAGTATCATGGCCCAGCTGATTGAATATCGAAACGCCCGGTGAACAGAGCATCTGTCAGAGACGTTTTTTCCGGGCCCCTGTTTTCGGGACAGGCAGGGGTGCCGCTTTGTTTGATCGATACCTCGACCCTTATATATCTCGAAAAACTGGTTCTGCTGGAACGGGTTGCGGCTGTTTTTTCCGTGGCAACCATTGCTGGGGTGATCAGGGAATTCGGCTCTACACCCAAGGATGTAACAGTTTACCCGGCAGGAGAGGGGGCAACCGACCTGTTGCTGGTACAGCAGGCGGTTCGGTGCAACGCGGTAGTGTTCTCCGAGGATAAAAAAGTTTTGCGGCATGCCGGCAGGTGCGGTCTGGAGTATTACAACACCCTGATGATCGTTCTTGCCCTGTATGGCCGGGGCGAAATTGACCGCAATTCCTGCGCGGACCTGCTTGGCCACCTTGATAAATTTGCCCGCTATGGTGAAAATGTCCGGGCCTTCGGCCGACAGGTGTTGGCTGAACTTGACCGGAATCCCTCATGGTTGGCCCCGTCGGATAATCGGGTATAGTTATTGAAATTGCCTGCCCGTATTCCAAAAGTAAAGGACTCTTGTGAACAATCAGCAAAATGAAAACAGCCAGGTCGCCTTCCAGGCCCTGACCCCGGAAACGGTGTTGACAGCGGTGGAAGAGGCGCTGGGAATGTATGTCAGCAATCTGTGTCGGCCCATGAACAGTTACATCAACCGGGTCTTTGAGCTGGCCGATGAAGATGGTGAAGGTTTGATCGCCAAATTTTACCGGCCTTCCCGCTGGTCCCGGCAGGCCCTGCAGGAAGAACACGATTATCTGCTGGAGCTGGCCAAGGCCGAGGTACCGGTGATCGCGCCGCTTCCCCTTGCCGACGGAACTACGCTCGGGAAAACAGGTGCCGTTCATTTTGCGATTTTTCCCAAAAAATGGGGCCGAAACGTTGATGAATATACCGATGACCAGTGGCTGGAGCTCGGCCACCTACTCGGCAGGGTGCATGCGGTGGGCGCCGGTGGCCCGGCCCGGGCCCGGCTGACCATGCATCCACAGGAGTCAACCTGCAGTCAGGTCTGTTTTTTGTTGGAACATGGGAATATCCCGCCGCAGTTACAACCACGTTTCCAGGAACTGACCAGCGCCATTATCGAGCAATCAATTCCCCTCTTTACCGATATGGAGTTGATTCGCCTGCACGGCGACTGCCATTCCGCCAATCTGATTTACCGGCCGGACGAGTCCTTTTATATCATTGATTTTGATGATATGGTCATCGGCCCACCGGTACAGGACTTCTGGATGCTGCTCCCGGATGCGCCGGAAAAATCCCTGGTTGAAATAGATATTTTTCTTGAGGGGTATCGAACCTTTCGTAACTTTGATATCCGTTCTCTGCGACTAATCGAACCCCTGCGCGCCATGCGCTTTATCCATTACATGGCCTGGTGCGCCCATCAGGTGCTTGAGGACGGATCCTCGGTGATCATGCCTGATTTCGGCACTAAGGAGTACTGGCAACGGGAAATAGACGATCTTGGCGATCAGTTACAACGGATCAAGGAACAGCCGGAGAGTTTTTTCCCCATGGGATAGAAAACGTGACATCCCGTCCCGGCTTTCACCAGCTATGCCAGCCCTGTTTTGACCAGACCGCCTTGTTGTCCGACCCTTTTTCAGTCTTGTTGGGACTCGGCAATGGTTTCCCCGGTCCAGGCCAGGGCCGCCGCCACCCTGGGAAATCCAATGGTGGAGATCAGCAGCACAAGGGCATGTTGAATCTCCTCTTTTGTCGCCCCGGCGGCCAGCGCCCGCCGCGCATGCGAGTGGACAGCGCCGGTTGACTGGCCTGCGGCGGCCACGGCAAGGCCGATCAGTTCAGCGGTTTTGGTATCCAAAGGACCTGCGTTCCTTACGGCTGAACCCAGGTTTTCAACGGCCTCAAGTACCCCGGGGAACTGTTCAACGAGCTTTTGATAATGTTTTGGTCCCTTTTTCATGGTGTTCTCCTAACTTTTTTATAGCGAAATAGAGTTCTCTCCCCACCCAGGCATCGGTTGCCGCATAGCGCTGTTGCGCCTGGGAAAGGTGTTGCCTGCTCCAGTTGGAAGTCTGCTGGGACTTGGAGATGCGAAATCCAAGCAGCACGGCGCACAGGCCGCGCAGGCCATGATTCTTAATATGCAGCCGTTTGGCCTCCCGGGCAAGATCAATAAAGCCGCGCCCGGTAAACGGGGCTATTCTATTCAGCTCCCGCAGGTCATACGAGAGGGAGACCCCGGCCTTGATGATGGCGGGGTCGGCCAGGATGTCACGAAGCGCGCCGGGTAGGCCGATGGAGGCGAGCCGGAAGAGAAAGACCTCCTGTTGGCTGGCGAGTTGCAGCAGGGCCGGGGGATAGGAGCGGCCTTTTTGAAAGGCGGGCCTGGTTTCGGTATCAAAGCCCAGGATTTTTTCCCTCTGCAGCCGGTCGATGGCTTCCGGTATCTGCTCCTGCCTGGTGAGGAGATGAATCGGGCCCTGCCATTGTTTCAGGGGCAGCTCATTGATTTCTTCACGGGTTATTCGTCGGTCAAAATCGGCCCCGGTCCCTGCTTGTCCTGTTGTCCGGTTTTTTTCAGCTTGTGTCATCGGGCATCTCCATTGCGGAAACTGTAATTCTGATCCGGAAGAAGATCAATATCCAGGTTGTCATCAATGGATCGGAAGAAGAAGTAAAAAGGTTTTTATTAAAAAAATATTGAAAATATAGTTAGATGCTATACAAGTGTTCGGGAAGGTAAAATTACGTTTGCCCACAAGGGGAAGACCATGAAAAGAGAGCTGTTGATCCTGCGCCATGGAAAATCGGACTGGAGCAAGTCTGTTGATGATTTTCACCGGCCCCTGAAAAAACGGGGGAGAAAGAGCGCTGCCCGGATGGGTGCCTGGATGGGTGGCCAGGGGATTGTTCCCGAGATCATTCTTTCCTCTCCTGCCGTACGCGCCCGTGAGACGACGCGCCTTGCCGCGGGGGCCATGCATCTTGCGGCGGAGATTATTGAAAATCCGGCAATCTATGAGGGCGGACTCGATGAGCTGCTGCAGATTGTGCGTTCCCTGCCAAAATATGTTGGCCGGGTCCTGCTGGTCGGCCATAATACTGGCATAGAGGAATTTGTCTTCTATCTTGCCGGTAGCAATATTACCATTCCAGCAAACGGAAAGCTCATGCCCACAGCCGCTCTGGCACGGTTTGTCGTTTCCGGGGCCTGGAAAAAATTTGCTCCCGACCGGGCTGAACTGGTGGAAATAGTGCGGCCGCGTCAGCTGGCACGGAAGAGTTTCTGAGGATTTCATACCAGTCTGAGGCAACCTTTGCTCGCAGACAGGACACCGTAGGAGCGGCTTTAGCCGCGATATTTTGTATGCCACAATATTGTTGCATCCGGGGCCGGAAGGAATCAGCTCCTGCCATGCCGACTGATCCGGGCCCAGTCTCCTGTTGCTTTCTCCTATCTTTTTGTTGAGAGTTACAGTCGGAGAGTTTACAATATATTTTTCAGAGGCTTTTACAGAGCGCTGAACCTGATGAACAAGGAGTATGTCCCAATGGCTGATTTGACAGAAGCGGCGGAATCCAAACAGATACTGCATGATCTCAAGGGCAGGATGCTGGCCCTGAAGGAGCATCTTTGACTTGGCCGGCAAAAAAGAGCTTGTTGAGCAGCGGGAAGCCGAGACCCTGGAGCCCGATTTCTGGAATGATCTTGCCAGGGCCAGAAAGGTGCAAAAAGAGCTTGGCCAGCTTCAGGACATTATTTCCGTCTGGGAGAAGAATTACGATGACCTGGAGGAAACTGAAATGCTGCTGGACATGGCTGTGGAAGAGCAAGACATGGACACCTATCAGGAGGTGGTTGACAGCCTTGCCGGTCTGCGGGAACGTATTGACCAGGTTGAGCTGGAATGTATGTTTACCGGCGAGCATGACGCCAGTAATGCCATCCTTGTCATCCATGCCGGCGCTGGTGGCACCGAGGCCCAGGACTGGGTGGGCATGTTGATGCGCATGTACCTGCGCTGGGCGGAACGCAGGGGTTTTGCGGCCGATATCCTGGACCATCTGCCCGGGGACGAGGCCGGCACCAAGAGCGTGACCATCCTGATCAAGGGCAAACACGCCTACGGCTACCTGCGCTCCGAGGTGGGGATTCACCGGTTGGTACGAATATCGCCCTTTGATGCCTCGGGCCGGCGGCATACCTCCTTTGCCTCGGTCATGGTCCTGCCCGAGCTTGACGATACCATCGAGGTGGATATCAATGAAAAAGACCTGCGCATAGACACCTACCGGGCGTCGGGCGCCGGTGGCCAGCATGTCAACAAGACCGATTCGGCCATTCGCATCACCCATCTGCCCACCGGCATTGTGGTCCAGTGCCAGAACGAGCGTTCCCAGCACCGCAACAAGGACATGGCCATGAAGATGCTGATGGCCAGGCTGTATGAAAAGGAAAAAGAAGAACAGGCCCAGGCCCAGGAGGATCTGCACGGAGATAAAAAGGAAATCGCCTGGGGCAGTCAGATCCGTTCCTATGTCCTCCAGCCCTACCGGATGATTAAGGATCACCGGACCAACCAGGAAGAGGGTAATGTGGATGCGGTGCTTGACGGCGGTCTTGATCCCTTTATCAAGGCCTATCTTCTCTGGCAGCCGTGAGAGGAAAGCTTTATTTCGCGATCAACAGGCCCAATGGTTGATCGTGCGGCACATCTTAGCTGTGCCAAATGCGGCGCCTGCACCGTGGTCTGTCCGGTATATCGGGTCGATCCACGGGAATCCCTGACCGCCCGCGGCAAGATGCATCTGCTCTCCCTGCCGTTTGCAGGAGAGCCCTCCCGTCATTTTCAGAATATCTTTTCCCAATGCCTGCTCTGCGGCGCCTGCGAGCAGGCATGTTCCCGGAACCTGCCCATTACCACCCTGATTGCCGGGGCCCGGGCCCGGTTTCCTCAGTTTTACGGCCCCCATTCCCTGCAAAAGACGGTTGTCCGCAAGGTGCTGGCCCACCCCGGTTTGCTGGCAAAACTTGTTCGGGCCGGGATCAGCCTGCGGCGTATTTGCGCCCTGCCTGCCCGTTCCGGCCTGCGCCTGAAACTCGGTCTTCTCGAAGCCCCGGTAACGGAGCTGCCGGAAGGGGAGAACTTCCAGAAAAAAAAACCGGGCAAAGCTCTTTCCTACTTTCCCGGTTGCCTGGCCCGCTACCTGCAACCATCCATTGCCCGGGCCACCGGTCGCCTGGCCGGTATCGCCGGTTATGGCCTTCACCTTCCCGCCGGAGCCGGCTGCTGTGGTTTGGCCGCCCGGGCCGCGGGCAAAGAGGATGAGGCCCGGGAGCTGGCCTGGAACAATATTCTTGCCTTTGCCGAAGGCAGCGGGCCCATTCTCACCTCCTGCGCCTCCTGTTCCAGCCATCTTGCCCGCTATCCCGAGCTTTTTGCAGGGGATTCAGAACGATTGCTCAAGGCCCGCGAATTTGCCGGCCGGGTGGTCGAGTTTTCCGCCTTTTTCCTCGGGCAGCCGGAGTTGCGGCCGAAAAGTAAGCAGAAGCAAAAAGTTTTTTATCACGATCCCTGCCATCTCCGCCACAGCGCCGCCGGCCGGGAGAATCCGCGTCGGCTGATCGATCGCATTGCCAATGTGGAGCGGGTCGAGCCGTTATCCGGGCCAAAATGCTGCGGCCAGGGCGGGCTTTTTCACCTCGGTTATCCGGAGATGTCTGCGGCTATTTTCAGGCAATGCGCGGAAGATGGACTGGAGTGCGATCCGGATTTGGTGGTGACCACCTGTTCCGGCTGTCTGATGCAGTGGCAGCAGGGCCGGATTGAACATGATCTGCCGGTTGAAGTCTTGCACCTGGCAGTGTTGTTGGCGGACTGTCTTGCCTGTTCCGGTCCCGCAAGGGAAGAAAAAAACTTGTTTCAGCCGCTCTGGCCTGCTAAGAAGAGCTGATTACGGGAATGTTTCGTCTTTTTCTGCCATTTGAATCGAACCGCTTTCTTGAGGCGCCATAATCCGGAAGAAAATCATGGGTCCGTCAATTCGTTGTCAGCTTGAAAAACAGGAGCAGGCCATGCTTTCGCCCCACGCCTGTTGCAGCGTTAATTCCAGGGGCCGCCTGCACAAGGAACCGGACACCTGTGACCTGCGCACGGTTTTTCAACGTGATCGCGACCGGATTATTCATTCGAAAACGTTTCGCCGGCTCAAACATAAAACCCAGGTGTTTCTCGCCCCGGCCGGAGACCATTACCGGACCCGCCTGACCCATGTGCTGGAAGTCTCGCAGATCGCCCGCACCATTGCCGTCTGCCTGCGCTTAAATGAATATCTGACCGAGGCAATTGCCCTGGGTCATGATCTGGGCCATACCCCCTTTGGTCATGCCGGTGAATTCAGTCTCAATCAGCTTCATCCCCGCGGCTTCAAGCATTATCGTCAGAGCCTGCGGGTCGTCGATTTTTTAGAGGACCATGGCCGTGGTCTGAATCTGACCTGGGAGGTGAGAAACGGCATTTTAAAACACTCCAAGGGATACAGGGATATTCTGCCGGCTGATACAAGTGAACTGCCGGCGACCATGGAGGGAAAGGTGGTGCGGGTGGCGGACATCATGGCCTATGTCAACCACGACATGGACGATGCAATCCGGGCGGGCATGATAGAAAAGACCGATCTGCCTGCCCATTTGCGTGCGGTTGTCGGTGATGATTCCTCCCGCCGCATTGATTCCATGGTCCGTGACCTGGTGACCTCCACCCTGGAGCAGGATGATGGCCATTTGCACTTGAGCAGCCGTATGACAGACACCATCACCGAGATGCGCTCCTTTCTCTATGATAATGTGTATCGCAACCAGCGGGTACATAACGAGTTTGAAAAGGCGCAACGGATCATCCGGGACCTGTACGCCTTTTTTCTGGAGCATGAGTTCCCCACGGCAGGCCCGGGTGAATGCCCGCCCATGCCAAAAGCGGAGTCCGAGAAGGAGGAAAAGAAACGGCACCGTGAGGTCTGTGATTTTATTGCCGGTATGACCGACCGTTATGCCCTGGGGCTGTACAAGATGATTTTCATGCCCAGGCCCTGGTCGGTTTTTTGATTTTTATCCAAGGCGGGTTCTACCCGTAACCCAAGTCTGTAGGAGCGGCTTTAGCCGCGAAATTTTCATGGTTATCCCGGTAATTGGGTGAGCTGGTCGCGGATAAATCCGCTCCTAAAGTACATGCAATAATTATGTTGCATGAGAAAAATAACGAGTCAACCTGCTAAAATAATTACTTTTTACATCTTGTAATTTTCTCGGAGTCTGCGTTTACCTGTTTTTTTATGACAGGAATTTTTTTATGACAGGAATTCAGGAGTAAGGCACTATGGAATCATTTTCCTACTGGACATTATTTTTTACCGCTGCCCTGATGATTAATATATCACCGGGGCCTGATCTCCTGTATATTCTGTCAAAGACAATCGCCGGGGGACGAAAGGTCGGCGTGGCCTCTTCTCTTGGCGTCTGTACAGGCGCATTGGTGCATGTGTTTGCTGCTGCCTTTGGCTTGTCCGCGATCCTTGCCACCTCTGTCACGGCTTTCAGCGTTGTCAAGTATATCGGAGCGGCATATCTGGTCTATCTCGGTATCCGGGCCTTCATGACCCGGGGAACGACCTTTGATGCAGTAGGGGCAAAAAAACAGGAAACAACCCCTTGGCAGGCCTTCAAACAGGGAACCCTGGTGGATATTCTCAACCCCAAGGTTGCTGTTTTCTTCATGGCCTTTTTACCGCAATTTGTCCGACCGGAGCTTGGCCATACGACCGCCCAGATCATTATTCTTGGCATGCTGGTTATTGCGATAGCCGTTGTTGTTGAGTTTGTTTTTGTTATGGCCGCTGCCCGGACTACCCGTTTTTTTAGAAAGAATCGCAGGGCTTCCGTCTGGCTTGATCGTCTGCTTGGTTCCGTGCTCATCGGTCTGGGGTTGCGCCTTGCATTGCTGGATAATCATCATGGATGAATTTTTCGTCTTCATGGCCGAATAAGAGAAAATTTTGAGAAAAAATACAAAAATTACAAAAAATGTCGGAAAAATATGATCTGCCGAAAGGCTATGAGTTTACCCAGACTGAACAACGCTGGTATGAATACTGGCTGCGCCACAAGACCTTCAGCGCCAAAATGGAAGAGGGCAGGGAATCCTTTTCCATTGTTATCCCGCCGCCCAATGTCACCGGTGTCCTGCACATCGGCCATGCCTTAAACAATACCCTCCAGGATATTTTGGTCCGATACCACCGGATGAAGGGGGACAATACCCTCTGGGTTCCCGGCACCGATCACGCAGGCATCGCCACCCAGAACGTGGTGGAACGGCAGCTGGCCACGGAAAATCTGACCAGGCATGACCTGGGCCGGGAAAAATTTATCGAGCGGGTCTGGCAGTGGCGCCGGGACAAGGGCGGCACCATTATCAACCAGCTGAAAAGGATGGGCGCCTCCTGTGACTGGGACCGGGAACGGTTCACCATGGACGAGGGGCTTTCCAAAGCGGTGCGCGAGGTCTTTGTCCGCCTGTACAAAGAGGGGCTGATTTACAAGGGCGATTATATCGTCAACTGGTGCCCGCGCTGCCATACGGCCCTGGCGGATGATGAGGTCGAGCATGATCCCACCCATGGCAAACTCTATCACCTGCGCTATCCCTATGCAGACGGTTCGGGCGAGGTTGTGGTGGCCACCACCCGGCCGGAGACCATGCTCGGCGATACGGCCGTGGCCGTCCATCCCGAGGATGAACGGTATCAGGGCCTTGAAAAAATCGGTATCCGGCTGCCGCTTGTCGACCGCATTATCCCGGTGGTTCTTGACCACCACGTGCAGCGGGATTTCGGCACCGGGGCCCTCAAGGTCACGCCTGCCCATGACCGCGATGACTACGAGATCGGCCTGCGCCATGATCTCCCCCGGGTCAAGGTCATGGATGAACACGGGGTCATGAATGAAAATGCGGGCCCCTACCAGGGCCTTGATCGGTTCGAGTGCCGGGAGAAGATTGTCGCTGACCTGCGGGAACAGGGGTATCTCGTGGAGATTGAAGACTACGAGCACGCGGTGGGCAAGTGTTACCGCTGTGCTACCGTGGTCGAACCCACCACCTCGAAACAGTGGTTTGTCTCGGTGCGGCCGCTGGCCGACAAGGCGGTGGCCGCCGTGCGCGAGGGGCGGATAACCATCTATCCCAATACCTGGGACAACACCTTTTACGCCTGGATGGACAATATCCGCGACTGGTGTATCTCCCGCCAGATCTGGTGGGGCCACCGGATACCGGCCTGGACCTGTCAGGGGTGCGGCGAACTTGTGGTGGATACCACGGATCCCGAAAAATGTCCCCATTGTGGAAGCAGGGACCTGGTCCAGGAAACCGATGTGCTGGATACCTGGTTTTCCTCGGCCCTGTGGCCCTTTTCCACCCTGGGCTGGCCGGAAAACACAAAGGAGCTGCAGACCTTTTATCCCACTTCCATCCTGATCACCAGTTTTGATATTCTCTTCTTCTGGGTGGCGCGCATGATGATGATGGGGCTTCATTTCATGGATGAGGTGCCCTTTCACGATGTCTATCTCCATGCCCTGGTGCGGGACAAGCATGGCAAGAAGATGTCCAAATCCACCGGCAACGTGATCGACCCCCTGGTGATGATCGACCAGTACGGCACCGATGCCTTCCGCTTTACCCTGACCGCCTTTGCCGCCCAGGGTCGGGAGATCCGCATGGATGAAGAGCGGGTCGAGGGCTACCGGCGTTTTATCAACAAGCTGTGGAACGCGGCCCGCTTTGCCCAGATGCACATCAAGGATGCCGACCCGACCATTACCCGGGTAGCCGATGACCCCGCCGGGCTGCCCCTGCCGCACCGCTGGATTCTCAGCCGCACCAATGCGACCATTGTCGAGGTACGCAAGGCTCTGGACGGCTACAACTTCAATGATATTGCCTCGCACCTGTACCAGTTTACCTGGCACGGTTTCTGTGACTGGTATGTGGAGTGGATCAAAAAAGACCTTTATGGCGATGATGACACGGCCCGGGAAAATGCGCGCGGGGTCCTGCTCGTTGTCCTGGAAAATATTCTCAAGCTGATGCACCCGGTCACCCCCTTTGTCACTGAAGAGATCTGGAGCCAGCTGCCCGGAGAGCGGGACACCATCATGCTTGCGCCCTTTCCCGAAGAAAATTTCGTCTGGCATGATCCACGGGCGGAAGAGGAGATGGAACTGCTCATGGATGTCATTTCCGGCCTGCGAACCATCCGTACCGAGGCTGAGCTGCATCCAACTGCAAAAATCACAGCTACTATTATCAGTCCCGATGCCGACAAGCGGGCAGTGCTGGAGGAATTTGCCGATTCGGTTGCCACCATGGTGCGGGCGGAACGGCTGGATATCGTGGATAAGGGTGTGGTGCCCGATGATGCGGGTCATGGCATGGCCGGCGATGTTGAGCTGGTGGTGCCCCTTGCCGGTTTGATCGATATCGAGGCCGAGCTGGAAAAATTGGCCAGGGAACGAAAAAAACTGGACAAGGAGCTGGCCCGGGTGAGTGGCAAGTTGAAGAATGAAAAATTTCTTGCCAATGCACCTGTTGCCATAGTTGCCAAGGAACGGGCCAGGGAAGAGGAGCTGCAGGCCAGGTTGGCGAAAAATGATGAGTCGCTCGCTCGCTTGAATAAATTACGGTAGAGCCTGCGTTCGCCGACCACTTAAAGGGATACCATCGTTGCAATTTGCGGGGGATTGGCCTTTGTAGTCGCGTTTTTTCCCAAGGTAAGAGTAGTGTTGAAGGGAGCTCAGGCCGATGGTATCCCTATGGGCGGGTTTTCCCCGCAAGCAAAAGCCCGTAGGGGCGACTTCAGTCGCCTTGTGGAAGGGCATTTCAAACAGAATGGCGCTTTTCTCAGGCGAATAAATTCGCCCCTACAGCACATTTTTTTAACAGGAACTCGGGAGTAAGGCGCGAAACAGCCTGAACATGGAAAAAATGGATACCTTTCTTCTCGATAAACAGTTACGTAAATTCCTGGAAGAGGACCTGGAGCATGGCGATGTCACCACCGATGCCCTCTTTACCGACGAGACGGCCCTGGTCCAGTGCATGGCGAGAGAGTCGCTGGTTGCCTGCGGCATGGAAAAGGTGGCGGCCCGGGTTTTCTGCCTGTTGGGCGGGACCTTGGAGTTTGGGCAACTGGCGGCCGATGGTGCCAGGCAGGAAAAGGGCGCTGTCCTGTTTTCCGTCCGGGGCCCGGTCCGGACCCTGCTGCGGGGGGAACGGGTGGCGCTCAATCTTATTCAGCGTCTCTGCGGCATTGCCACCCTGACAGCCCGCTTTGTCGATCAGGTCAAGGGCCTGGATGTGAAGATCGTTGATACCCGCAAGACCACGCCCGGCCTGCGGATGCTGGAAAAATACGCGGTGCGCTGCGGCGGCGGCGCCAACCACCGCTACAGCCTCAGCGATGGCGTTCTGGTGAAAGACAACCATATTGCGGCCTGCGGCTCCATCACCGAGGCGGTGCGGCGGTTGCGCGCAGCCATCCCCCATACCCTGAAGATCGAGGTGGAATGTGACACCCTGGCCCAGGTTGAGGAATGCCTGGCCGCAAAGGTGGAGATCATCATGCTGGATAACATGGACATCGCCACCATGACTGAGGCTGTCAAGGTGGTTAACGGCCGGGCCATGATCGAGGCATCGGGCGGGGTTTCTCTTGAGACGGTCCGAAAGGTAGCCGAAACCGGGGTCGATATTATCTCCGTCGGCGCTCTCACCCATTCGGCCCCGGCCGTTGACATCGGCCTGGACTGGATATAAGGCATAATACTGTTCCTGAATACGAAAAAACCTGTCCATGCGTCTCTTTGTTGCCATAGACCTTCCTGAAAATATCAGGGAGCAGGTGACCCGGTTATGTTGCGGCCTGCCCGGCGCCCGCTGGGTGCGGCCGGAACAGCTGCATCTGACCCTGCGTTTTATCGGCGAGGTGGACGGGGGGATGTTCCAGGACATTCGGCAGGGGTTGGGTGATGTGGCAGTGGAGCCGTTCACCCTCCAGCTTGACGGGGTCGGTTTTTTCCCACCCCGGGGAAGGCCCAGAGTGGTCTGGATTGGGTTACGGCCATGCAGCGGTCTGCTGCACCTGCGGCAACGCATCGAGTCCTGTCTTGTCGGTCTTGGCCTGGAGCCGGAGGCCAGAAAATTTGCCCCCCATATCACCATCGCCCGGTTGAAAAATACTCCGCCCGCCAGAGTGGGCCGGTTTCTTGAAAACCACAATCTTTTTTGTTCCGCCCCTTTTTCCGTGGATGAATTTTTCCTCTATTCCAGCAGGCTGGGTCGTAACGGAGCGGTTCACCGGGTTGAAGCCGAATATCCTGTTGGCGGGTAACGGGAAATAAGGGTGGTAAATCGCGTCCATGGACACTTGAGGTCCATGAAAAAGGCCAAACAGCAGGTTTGCTGTTTGGCCTTGAGGTTCGTGGCGTATGAATTTTTATCTTTTCTTTCTGCGCATACGACTGCCGGCAAGTCCTGTCAACCCGGTACCAAAGAGCAGCATGGTTGCCGGTTCCGGCACAGGTGCCGGGGAGCTGCTGGAGACCCTGATGTTGTCGATGGCCCAGGATTCATCGCCCAGGCTCTGCAGATGCCTGCCGTAAAAGCTCAGTGTCAGACTGGAACCGGTGTGGTCAAAGGTAAAGCCGTCATTGTAATTTTCATAAAGGCTGTCCTGCCAATGCTGGGTGCCGCCGAATTTTCCATACAGTTGCCTGCTGAGATCGGGATTTGTCTGGTTTGTCTGGGAAAAATTGCTGAAGGTATACTCATAGACCTGGGTATTGTCAGCCTCCAAGCCCTGGTAGTCTTTGCCCCATCTGGTGTTTTCGCCATCCCAGCTGTCCCAGAGGATAAGGTCGAAATTGACGGTGATGGTGTCATGCGCGGGAAGACCTTCCAGGCTGAGCGTGACCGTGTCGTTACCAAAGTTGCCAAGGAAATGGCTGGTATCGTCATCATATCCGATCCTGCTGCTTGACCACTCGCTACCGACCCCGTTTTCAAAGTCATTGGAATAAATCAGGGTTGCCTGGGCGGAATTGATTATGATCAGGATTGCGGAGGCAATCACCAAAAAGATAAGTTTCATCATTTTGTCCCTCGCTGAAGATTATTTTTTTGTATGCTACTTTTTTTTCGGGCAACCCCGACAAGTCCTGCCAGGCCGGTGCCAAAGAGGAGCATGGTCGCCGGTTCCGGGACCGGTGCGCTCTCATATTCAACAACATAACCGCCGTTGCCGAGGTATCTCGTGCTGTCCGGAGCATCATTCCAAGTGCCGGTTCCTTCAAAAAAGGCAAAGGCCAGGGCATTTTCAATGGTTCCACGCCAGTCATTTGGTTCGCCCGGTGCCCAGTTGGTATAGTTCCACGTCTCGCCGGTTACCCAGTGCCATCCTTCATCAGGAGCGGCTCCGTCATCCTGGTAGCCACCCAGCCAGATCGGCCGGTCCTTGATGCCCAGGTTGAAGATAAAGTCATTTTCCGCCTCCGATGTAATGGTAGCAAGGTAGGCCGTCGGGTCCATAGAGAGAAGAGGCATCTGTCTTGGCCTCGTCCCAGGTGATTCCTTCATCATCGATAAATTCATACCAGTGGCCGTTGCCGCCGGATGATGTCGTCCACTGGATAGGAGTGGCATGGACGGGAACTGTCGGGAAAATGATCGACAGGACGGTTAACAAGAGAATATTTTTTTGTTTCATGGTGTTCACCTAGTCTTGATTCATTGGAAAATCATAACAGATGTCTCTTGCTGAGCAATTATTGCGCCTGATTGTTGAATTGGTGAGTTTTTTCTGTAACAACATGAAATATATGTATATTTGTTTGGGTGAGGTCACCAGGCGGATGTGGACAAATAGAAAGCAATTTCCGTTTTTCTGGAATTTTTAATTCGTTTTTCCGGAAATGCTGGAGGTAATGTTCGGAAAAGAGAATTTTGAGGTAAGGAGTATACAGGAAGAATATGGACAAACGAGGCCGAAATTATTTTTGATATTTGCGAACGGCCTGGTTGTGTTCCTTTAAGGTGGTTGAAAATTGATGGCTGCCGTTATTTTTGGAGACAAAATAGAGGGCGGCCGAGTCGGCGGGATTCAGCACCGCCTCCATGGCGGCCCTGCCCGGATTGCATATCGGCCCTGGCGGCAGGCCGTCAATGACATAGGTATTGTAGAGGGTTGCCCGCCTGAGGTCTTTCCTGGTCAGGTTGCCGTTAAAGGCAGGCAGGCCATAGATGACCGTGGGATCGGATTGCAAGCGCATGGACCTGTGCAGCCGGTTGAGAAAGACCCGGGCGATCAGCGGCCGTTCAGCGGGATTGGCGGTTTCCTTTTCCACGATGGAGGCAAGGGTAACTATCTGGTGCCGGGTCAGGCTGGATTTTTTCCGGACCGCTATTTCATTCCATACCTGGAAAAAACGGCGGACCATGCGGGTAATTATGTATTTGGCCCCGCTTTTTCCCCGCATCAAGGCATAGGTATCCGGAAAGAGATAGCCTTCAAGCCGGTCCTGTTGCAGGCCAAGGTGATGGACAAAGGCAGGGTCCCGGCACAGGGCAAGAAATTTTTCCCTGCTTACCCAGCCCTTGTCGGCAAAAACGGCCGCAACCTCCTCCATGGTCAGCCCTTCGGGGATGGTCACCGGATGCTGGACCGCTTTGGCCCGGGCCAGGAGATCGAGAACCTCTGCTGGCCGCAACCCCCGGGGAATGGAAAATTCACCGGCCTGCAGCCTGGTTCCCGCATGGGTCAGACGGGCAAGCATCAGGAACCGGATATCGTTAACTATGAGTTGATGTTCGGCCAGGATAGCGCCGATCTGGCGGACGCCTGCGCCTCTTGGAATAACAACAGTCACCTCGCCGGAGCCGGGGGCCGGGGTGGTGACATACAATGCATACCAAGCACCGAAACCTCCGGCAACAAGCAGAAAAAGACCCAGACTCCAAAACAGCAACGAACGCATTTTCAGACTACCCTGAACAAGAATCCCGGCCTGATATTACCCCTTTTTCTTTTTTTTCTTTTTCCCGCCCACGTTTTTCTTCGGCGTTCCCTTGTTATTCAGCTCTCCTATGGCAATCTCAACAACCTCATCCATGTGCTTGACCGGCATGAAGGTAATCTTTTTGCGGAGTTCTTCCGGGATATCCACCAGGTCCTTTTCATTTTCATCGGGAATGATAATGGTGGTAATGCCGGCCCGCAGGGCGGCCAGCGCCTTTTCCTTGAGGCCGCCGATGGGAAGGACCCGGCCGCGCAGGGTTACCTCGCCGGTCATGGCCACCCCTTTTTTCACCGGCTGGCCAAGGATTGCCGAATAGAGGGCCGTGGTCATGGTGATACCCGCCGATGGCCCGTCCTTGGGGATGGCGCCGGCTGGCACGTGAATATGGATGTCAATGGAGTCAAAATATTCCGGTTCCACGCCCAGTATCTGGTTGCGGCTGCGGCAGTAGCTAAGCGCAGCCTGCGCCGATTCCTTCATTACGTCACCCAGCTGGCCGGTAAGGATCAGCTTGCCCTTGCCGGGCAGAATCGTGGTTTCGATGTGCAGCAGTTCACCGCCCACCTCGGTCCAGGCAAGGCCGACCACCAGGCCCGGCTGGGACAGGGTGTCCAGCTCGGTTTCCGGCAGATACTTGAGCGGGCCCAGGTATTTGCCGATGGTGTTTTTTGACACCGTATACGGTCCCTTGCCCCCTTCGGCAATCTTGCGGGCGATCTTGCGGCATATTTTCCCCAGTTCCCGTTCCAGGTTCCGGACCCCGGCCTCGTGGGTGTAATGGCTGATGATCAGTTTCAGGGTATCGTCATCAAGTTTGATCTGCGAGGGCCGCAGGCCGTTTTCCCTGATCTGTCTCGGCAGTAGGTAACGGCGGGCAATGACCATTTTTTCCTCTAAGGTGTAGCCGGAGAGTTGGATCACCTCCATCCGGTCAAGCAGCGGTCCCGGAATGGTATCAAACCGGTTGGCCGTGGTAATGAACATGACCTTGGACAGGTCAAAGGGCAGGTTCATGTAATGGTCGGAAAAGGTGTTGTTCTGTTCCGGATCAAGGACCTCGAGCAAAGCCGAGGAGGGGTCGCCCCGGTAATCATCGCCGATCTTGTCGATTTCATCGAGCATGAAGACCGGATTGTTGGTCTTGACGTTTTTCAGCCCCTGCAGGATACGGCCGGGCAGGGCGCCGATATAGGTGCGCCGATGGCCGCGGATTTCCGCCTCATCCCGCATGCCCCCCAGGGACAACCGGTAGAACTTGCGGCCCATGGCTCTGGCAATGGCCTGGCCGAGCGAGGTCTTGCCCACACCCGGAGGCCCGACAAAGCAGATGATCGGCCCCTTGGTCTTCTTGTTGAGCTTGCGCACGGCAAGATATTCCAGGATACGTTCCTTGATCTTGTCAAGTCCGTAATGTTCCTCGTCCAGAACCTTGGCCGCCTCTTTCAGGTCGAGCCGGTCCTTGGATGATTTTTTCCAGGGCAGGTCCAGAAACCAGTCAAGATAGGTGCGGACAATATTGGCCTCGGATGCGTCCGGATGCATCATCTCCAGCCGTTTGAGCTGCTTTTTCGCCTCCTTTTTGGCGTACTTGGGCATTTTTTTCTTTTTCAGGTTTTTCTTGAGCTCGTCGATTTCCTGGGAATAGGCGTCCTCATCGCCAAGCTCCCGTTTCAAGGCCTGCATCTGTTCCCGGAGAAAATATTCCCGCTGGGACCGGGACATCTCCTCCTTGGCATCGGACTGGATTTTGGCCTGAACCGTGGATACCTCCAGCTCCTTGTTAAGCAAATCCGCCACCAGTTTTAACCGTTGCACCGGATCGACTGTTTCCAGAATCTGCTGTGATTCTGAAATCTTGAGCCTCAGATTGGAGCCGACCAGGTCGGCCAGCCGACCTGGTTCCTCGATGTTGTTGATGATCATCATCAGGTCGGAAGAGAGGATGCCGCGCAGGGACATGATCTTTTCGGTCTGCTCGCGCACGGTCCGCATCAGGGCTTCGACTTCGACGGAAATCTCCTCGGTTTCCAGTTCAGGTACAAGATCAATGGCCACCCGGTAGTGGGGTGATGTCTGTTCATAGTTGCGGATTCTTGCCTTGGACAGGGCCTGGACCAGCACTTTGAGTCTGCCGTCGGGCAGTTTAAGGGTGCGCATGATCATGGAGACCATGCCGACTTTGTAAATATCGTCTGGTTCCGGTTCGTCCTTGGTCGCATCCTTCTGGGTGACCAGCATCAGCAGCTTGTCACCGTTCATGGCGTCATTGACCGCCTCTATGGAGCCGGGCCGGCCGACAAAAAGCGGGATAATCATATAGTTGAAAACCACAACGTCACGGACGGCCATCATCGGCAGCGATTCCGGGATTTCCATGTCCTGGGTATTTTCACCAAAATCATCCATGCTTGTGGACAGAGCATCGTCAAATTCCACGGTTTCCTCCTCTCTGCAGCCTGTGGGCTGAGGCAATAACTCCCGTTTTGGGAGTGGTGGTTCGTTATATCCAAGGCGGGTTTCACCCGCAACCAAAGCCTGTAGGGGCGGCTTCAGCCGTCTTGTGATAGGGATGCCATCTCAAAAGGCGTTTTCTCAGGCGAATAAATTCGCCCTTGCAAGCATATGTAACATTTATGCCGCACATGCAAGATAACTGGATAACATGCTGATATAATAACTTTTTAATCCTGAAATTTTTACTTTTTATGACAGGGATTCAGGAGCAAGGCACTATGTGCAAGACCGGTATTTTTCTGTCAGAATAGCTGCCCGTGGTCACAGAAGTTGAGTATCCGGGGGCAGCCTGATCTGTTTAATTTAATGAAGGTAAACACAACATGGACACAAGTCAAGGTGGGCTGAGGTATGGGAAGAGCATTTTTTTCTTGAATAAATGACAGAGGCCCAATATATGACGGGAAAGTTCCTGTTTTTTGACTGGATTTTCCTGCAGAGAAAGACCAGGGCGTTGCGGGTAGTTGGCCCTGAGTGCAGGTTGCCGGCGCGTGTCCGCCGTGGACCTCTTTCTTCCCTTCTGATGCCATTGGGGTGTTATTATGTTGAATGCCGGTTCTTATTTTGATTTGACCACCTTTGCCCACCGGGAGATTTTTTCCGGCACCGAATATGTCTGGGACGGACTGAAAAACCTGCGGGCCTATATGGATGGTTATACTTCCGCTCCCCTTGTGCATCCCGGGTTGACGCTCGGGGTGCCGCTCAGACAGCCGCTTGTCCTTCACCACGGAATTTTAAGCTGCAGCCGCGAGTATGAATTTGTTCTCGATGATCCCGGCAAGGGAAAACTGAAAGTGCTGCAGAACGGCCAGTTGCTGCGCGGGGCCTCGCTGCTCATGGCCGGGGCCGTGCTGCAAGGTCGCAGGATTTATATCGGTGAGGGGGTGCTGGTGGAATCCGGCGCCCTGATCAAGGAGCCCGCCATTATCGGCAATCAGAGTGAGGTGCGGCAGGGCGCCTACCTGCGGGGGTATTGTCTGGTGGGCGATCGCTGCGTGGTGGGGCATACCACCGAGGTGAAACATTCAATTTTCTTCAATGATGCCAAGGCCGGTCATTTCGCCTATCTCGGCGATTCGATTCTCGGCGCCCATGCCAATCTCGGCGCTGGAACAAAATTTGCCAATCTGCGGTTCCTTGGCGGCAATATTAAGGTGAAAGGCCCGGAGGGACCGGTGGATACCGGTCTGCGGAAGCTGGGCGCCATTCTTGGCGACCGGGCCCAGACCGGCTGTAATTCGGTGACCAATCCGGGCACCCTTCTTGGCCCGGATTCCATCCTCATGCCCAATACAACCGCACCTTCTGGTTTTCATTCTGCCAAATCCGTGATACGGTAGCAGGTCTTTCCTGTTGCTGTTTGCGCATTTTTTCCGCCCGGTCGCCGTATTCATACAGGGCAAAGAAAAAGGCGAACAGGATACCGATGGTGAAGAAAATCCTGAAGATCCTGTCCCAGGGCGGGGTGGTGCCGGTGAGATGGCGGAGAATGACGATCAACACATAGGTAAACCCCACGGCATAGGGGAGGGTGGTCATCATTTGCATAAAGGTGCCGGAGGCAATGGTGGCAAGGTTCTGGCCGGTACGAATGTGGAAGACAATATAGGCCAGGGCCGTCAAGACAAAGGTAAGTTTCTCACGAAAAGTTTTCATATGAAAGATAATAATGTGGCAGCGTGTATTTTTCCGGAAACGGTTCCGGATGATGATATTCTCTTCCCCCTTGTACATGTTTTTCATCCGGTTGTCCACTGTCAGGCCGTGGAGGATGATGAAATCCCGGCAGAGCTGGCATCCCCTGTGCGCGACCGGATGGCAGAGTCGGGGCTTGTCCGGATCCATGTGCCCGCGCCTCTTGGTGAGAACAGGGAACGGTTCCTCAGTCTGATTCATGATCTGGCAACCAAAAAGGATGATTATGCCTTTCAGTTGAAAAACCTGGCCCTGTCCGGTATTGGCGGTGATCCCTTAAAGGGGGAATCAAAGAATTCGATCATCGATACTCTGTTCCAGGGACGGCAGATTACCGATCAGGCCCGTGAAGAACGGGAGATGCTCCTGTGGCAGGCCCGGCTGGTGCTCAAGCTCGGTGAAATTTTTGACGCGGAACAGCGGGCCTTGGAACGGGAAATGGAGAAGATCGCCCAAAAGGAGCAGGGCCTTTTTTCCGAGCTGCGCCGGGAACAGTCCCAACCTTTTTCATTGACCAAAAAATTACAGAGTGGTGAAACCCGGGACGATGGCCTGCCAAAACTACGATTAAAGGCTTGGTCCAGGCTGTTCTGTCTGGGCACGGAAAAGCTTGATCACTGTTCCTGTTTTGTGACCAGCAACCAGGATGCGCTGGATTTGCTGATCGAGAAATATGAACAGGATGGGGAACATCAGGCCCGGCAGCTCCCCGTCATTTTATTGCCGGCCCGGTATATAGAGGAAAGCTGGCAGGAACAGTTACAGGATTTTCAGGAGCAGGGCAGGGAACTGCTTGCCGGGCTGGCCCATATCCTGCAAAATACCGATGCATCTTCCGGCGCCGTGGACACCTTTATCTCCGAGGCCGGGGCCTGGGTACAATTACTCGATACCGTCTATCCCCGTTCCCGGCACGGCAGATGCCGTCTGCACCTGTATCGGATAGGCTACGAGGGCAGTTGTGAACTCTTTATGGAGACCTTTGGTCGGGAAAAAGGACAGGTCCGGGGCCGGGAGAAAAGCGGACAGGCCTTTCTCATTGGCCGGCTGGAATCGGCGGCGGACTGAAGTGCAATAAAAAAAGGGATTGTCCGGCAGCGGACAATCCCTGACTATACTGGAGGCGACGAGCGGATTTGAACCGCTGAATAATGGTTTTGCAGACCACTGCCTTACCACTTGGCTACGTCGCCTTAATGTTTGTAGCGGCACTTTATACCATAGTTACACTTTTTGACAAGAGGAAAACGCGTAAATGGCAACCACCCTGCACACCCTGGTCCAGGACAATGCACGGAGCCTGCAACAGCTGCAGCAACGCATCGGCTACCAATTCAAGGATATTAAGTTGTTACAGGTTGCCCTGATCCACAGCTCCTTTGCCTTTGAGCGGCTGGAAGGGGGACGAAATAATGAGACCCTGGAATTTCTGGGCGATGCGGTCCTTGATCTGGCGGTCGGCTATATCCTGTTCAAGCGTTTTCCCGGGATGCGGGAGGGCAAACTGACCCGAATCCGGGCCGGCCTGGTCAATGAGACCGGGCTTGCCGAACGGGCAAGGGAGATTGACCTGGGCAGCCACCTGCTGCTTGGTAAGGGGGAAGATGTATCCGGAGGACGGGAAAAACCATCGATCCTTTCCTGCGCCTACGAGGCCCTGATGGGGGCCCTGTACCTTGACGGCGGCTATGATAAGGCACTGCGTCTTGTTGAGCGGTTTTTCACACCTCTGATCGATCAGCGGCAGCAGCAGCTTGTCCGTTCCGATGCCAAGTCCGCCCTGCAGGAATTTCTGCAGGAACGCTACAACGAGGGACCGCATTATGTGCTTGACCATGAGGAGGGACCTGCCCATGCCAAAATTTTTTCCGTGTCGGTCCGCTTCCGTGATCAGGTGCTTGGCAGGGGCCGGGCAGGCAATAAAAAGGAAGCGGAGCAGCAGGCCGCAGGCGTTGCCCTGGACAAACTGACCCGGGGAAAAGAAAAAGACGGCAATTGAGCAATGGCCCGGCATCCGATGCCGCTGTTGGCAGCAGAGCCCGTAACGTGGCGGCCGTGAAGGAAAAACGACCGTCCCCACCCCTTGTTATTCCGGTTTTTATCCCCCACCAGGGCTGTCCCCATACCTGTCTTTTTTGTAATCAGCGCCGGATAAGCGGCGTCCCTGATCCGCCTGTAACCTCGGCGGAGGTGGCTGACATTGTCCGCACCTGGCTGCACCGGCCCTGGAATCGTCGCCGGGACAGGGTGCAGGTGGCCTTTTACGGCGGCAGTTTTACCTGTCTTCCCAGGCAGCGGCAGCAGGAGTTGCTGGCAGGTGTCGCCCCCTTTGTCGAGGCCGGCGCGGTGCGGGAAATCAGACTGTCGACCAGGCCTGATTACATTACCGGCAGGGGAGTGGCCTTTCTTCACCGTCACCATGTGCGGATCGTGGAGCTTGGAGTGCAGTCCCTGGATGATGATGTTCTGCGCAGAAGCAGGCGTGGCCATAGCGCCCAAGACTGCGTCAACGCGTCCAGGCTGCTGAAAAAAGAGAGCATGCGACTTGGAATTCAGCTGATGGTCGGTCTGCCGGGCCAGCATTTTTCCAGCCTGCGCGGGACAGTGGAACAGCTTGTTTGCCTGTGTCCCGATTTTGTCCGTATCTATCCCGTACTTGTGGTTGCCGGCAGCGGTCTTGCCCAATGGTACCGCCAGGGAAAATATCGACCACTCAGTCTGTCCAAGGCAGTGGCCCAGGTTGCCTGGATGAAGAAAAAGCTGACCGGCGCCGGAATCCGGGTGGTGCGGATGGGGCTGCAGGCCGGGCCGGAACTGGAGGAATCCCTGCTGGCCGGCCCCTGGCATCCCGCCTTTGGCGAGCTGGTGAATTCCCGCCTCATGTTGCAACAGGCACGGCATCTGCTGGCCAGTGTCCCCGGGGATGCCAGGGCACTAATCTCCATTGCCGACCAGGATCTCTCCGTTTTTCAGGGAATCCGGCGGGCAAATATTGAGCGGTTGACCACTCTTGGCCTCTCTGATAGATTCATCCTGCGGACCGATCCCGGACAAGGCCGGGGAACCGTTATCCTGAAGGAGATTATTAAAGAGTCCAAAAAATAAATAATGCTCAGTATCAATTCGCTCAGCCTCCAGTATGGGAGCAAACATATCTTCCGGGATGTCAGCGTTCAGGTCCATGCCGGTGAACGTATCGGCCTGGTCGGGGTCAACGGGACCGGCAAGTCAACCCTTCTTAAAATCATGAGCGGGCTCCAGGAGACTGATCCCGGTATTGTCAGCCGCGCTTCCTGGTTCACCGTTGCCTATCTGCCGCAGGAGATCACCATTGAGTTTGGCGCCCGCACTCTCTATGACGAGGCCGAGTCTGCCTTTGACGATGTGTTGGCCCACCAGCGGGAGCTTGAAGAGATCGGCGAGGAACTTGCCGGTTTACAGCCGGGTGATCCCGCCCTTGATGACCTGCTTGCCCGTCAGGGTGAGCTGCAGCATCTGCTCGAAGGACAGGATGTTTTTCGCATGCGGCCGGAGATTGAAAAGATTCTCTTTGGCCTGGGGTTCCGCGCCTCTGATCTCGACCGCCCGGTGTCTGATTTTTCCGGCGGCTGGATCATGCGGCTTCTGCTGGCCAAGCTGTTGCTGCAGAAACCGGCCCTACTCCTGCTTGATGAGCCGACCAACCACCTTGATTTGGATTCCCTGACCTGGCTCGAGGATTTTCTCCAGGGCTACCAGGGGGCAATGATCATCATTTCCCATGACCGCTCTTTTCTTGCCCGGGTGACCGGGATAACCTGGGAGTTGAGCCTGGGCCGGCTGACGGTATACAAGGGCAACTATTCCCGCTACCTGGTGGAAAAAGAGCAGCGTCTGCAACTGGAACGGGCCGCCTACAATAACCAGCAGGCCATGATCAAACAGAGCGAGCGGTTCATCACCCGCTTCCGGTCCAAGTCCACCAAGGCGCGGCAGGTGCAGAGCCGGATCAAGCAGCTGGAAAAAATGGAACGGATCGAGCTGTCGGAAACCGAGCGGACGGTCCGTTTTTCTTTTCCGCCGGCAGCGCCCTCGGGCCGGGACGTGCTGACGCTCAAGGGCATCAATAAATCCTTTGGCGGTAAAAGAGTTTTTTCCGATGTCACCTGTTCCCTGCAGCGGGGTGATAAACTGGCCGTGGTCGGGGTCAACGGGGCCGGCAAGTCGACCCTGCTCAGGATTATTGCCGGTCTGGAACCGGCGGACGGTGAGAAAAAACTCGGTCATAATGTAATCCTCACCTATTTCGGCCAGCACCAGGCAAAGGAACTCCATGGCGACCTGACCATTCTCGATACGGTCTACCATGCGGCCACAGACATGACCATCACCGAGGTACGTTCCCTTTTGGGTGCCTTTCTCTTTACGGGTGATGAGGTGGAAAAAAAGGTACGGGTCCTGTCCGGCGGAGAAAAAAGCCGGGTGGCCCTGGCCGGAATGCTGGTGCGGCCCGCCAATCTGATGCTGCTGGACGAACCGACCAACCACCTTGATATCAGTTCCCAGGAGGTCCTGCAGGAGGCCATGGCCCAGTACGAGGGAACCATCATCGTGGTTTCCCATAACCGTTTTTTTGTCAATTCCTTTGCCAACAAGGTGCTGGAAATCCGCGACGGCCGGGCAACCCTGTATGAGGGCAATATCGACGATTACCTGGCCCGCAGAAAGAGCGAGGAGGAACAGGCAGTTGCGGACAATAGCCGCCGACCGGTATCCGCTTGCGGCCGGGAAAAGCCGGGGGACAGAAAGGCGCAGCGCCGGGCCAGGGCCCAGGCCCGGCAGAAACTTGGGGCCCGGTTGCGGCCATGGAAAAAACAGAGCGCGGCCGCCGAAGAGGAGATTGAACGCCATGAGGCGCGCAAGGCAGAGCTTGAGCGGAAGATGGCTGATCCGGACCTGTATGCTGACCAGGCCGCCTGGTCGGAAACCAGCCGGGAGTATGCCCGGGTGGAGCGCCAGCTTGAGCGGGCCTACCGGAAATGGGAAGAGGCCCAGGAAAAGATCGAGGATATTGAACGCTCAAACGCTTAAACGCTTAAACGCTTAAACGCTTGAACGCTTGAACGCTCAAACGCTCAAACGTTTGCCACGCAACGGAGAGAACAGATGAAAAAAATTGGTTTGTTGCTGCTTGCAGCCTTGATTCTGTCAGCAGGTTTTGCATATTTTTTCCTGGGAACAAAGAGTCCGGCCAATGATACCGCTTATGCCGATTACCTGCCGCCCGATACCCTGGCGGTGGTCAGTCTGCGGGACATAAACGGGCTCACCGACCTGTTCCCCAAGACTGCCCTGGGTCATTTTCTTTCCAAGGATACCATGGGCGCAATCCTGACTGACATGCGGGCGGACAGGGAGGATATCAAGGCCTATGCCAGGGGCTATGATCAGATATTTTCCGTGTTGCACAATCCCGGATTTCGGATGGTTTTCGGTGACGATGTGGACCTGGCCTTGCTGCCGGTGGACCCTGCGGATTTTTCCATCGCTCCGGAGAAGGCCATTGAAAAATCCCTGGTTGTGCTGGCAACGACCGCCTCGAACAGGGCCCTGGAAACCTTTGCTAAAACCCTGCTCCACCGGGATGTTGACAGTATCAAATTCAGAGAACTGGAGCTGACCAGGCTGCGCCTCAACGCAAATAATCCTGTTGCCAGCAGCTTTCTCTATGCCTTTTCCCGGGGTGACCGGCTGCTGCTCGCCTTTTCGCCCCAGGCCATACATCGATGTGTACAGGCCCACAGGGAACAAAAGACCCTGCAGCAGACAGAAAATTTTATCAATGGTGACCGGTTCGGCAAGGAGGCGTCCCTGGACAAGGTCTACAGCCGGGAATTTGTCCAGCTTGATCAGCTGCGCGGTTTGCTTGCCGGGTTCAAGGACAGGGAGGTGCAACAGGTTGTCGGCTATCTTGCCGGCATGCAGTACCTTGTCTCGGTCGCCGGCAGGAGTGCAACCGGTTGGCAGGTCGATTCAATGACCCAGTATACCTATGACAGACTTGATCCGAAGGTCAGGGAACTGGTCGATGCCAGCGAAAAAAAGAATATCAGCCTGAATCTGCTGCAGGACAACCCGCTGCTCTACAGCTGGTCGGCAAGTCTTGGCGCTTCCACAGTTGTCCAGTCGTTGTCGGCTGCCGATCCCAAACAGTACAGCAAGGTCGATGCCCGATTGCGCCGGCAACTTGGTCTCTCCCTGGCCGAGATTGGCGGGGCCTTTGGACCGCAATATGGGCTGGTGCTCAATAACATCGTCCAGGCCGAAATGTTTCCCCTGCCCAAAATGATCTGGTTTGTTCAGGTCAGGGACCATAAGGTGGCTGAGACCCTGCTGGAGCGGTTGCGCCGGAAGATGGATGCTCGGGGGGTGGCAGGAGCGGCCAGGGAACAGGTCGGCCCCTACACCATGTATTCATGGGCCCTGCTGCCAGGTGAGGCCACCCGGCCCGCCTTTGTCCTGACCCGGGACATGTTGTACCTGGCCAATGGCCCAGCCAGCTTGAAGAAACTGCTTGCCGTTGAAAATGAACGGCAACTGCTGCCCAAACAGGTCGCGGATAAACTGGGCCCGGCTCTTGCCGGCCAGGTTGAGCAGGCCGATAATGGTATCTTTCTCTTCTGGCCCCATCGCTTTGCCGCCCAGGTGAAAGGGGCCGCCGACTGGCTGGCAGGCCTTGTTGCTGCGACTCGGGGAAGGTCCGTGACCCGGCTTAAGGATGAACTGCTCCTTCTCCTTAAGTCCACGGACAATGTGGTGCTGGTCTCCGACCTTTTTCCTGATCACGGGCGGTCGGTCCTGACCTTGCAGCCACATAGGGGAAAAAAAGCCAAACCGTGATGAAATACCCTTGTCCGGCGAAAAATTGTTGCCCGAAGGCCGGGTTTTGGGGTAACAATGCAGGATTGTGAAAAGGAGCGCGGAGAGCAGCCGAAAGAGGCGCAGGCAGGACGCCGGCAAAAAATAATTCTCCCGTTCCGGCTGTTGCCGGTATTCACCGGTATTATTGGCGAATACATTCGTTCCTGCTGTATCCGCTCTCCGACGGGTAACCAGGTAAAGGTATGTTCAATGTGACCTGAATTTTTTTTGGAATCCATTCCTGCCTGTTTTTGGGGCAGTTAATCGAGTATTTACAGGAGTAATTCGTGGCTTTTGATGACAATGACAATAAACTCTGGCTTTCCGGCAACGAGGCCATAGCCCTGGGCGCCTGGGAGGCCGGGGTCCAGGTGGCGTCCGGCTATCCGGGCACCCCGTCCACCGAGATCATGGGCAACCTGGTCAGGTATGAAGGGGTCTATGGTGAATGGGCGCCCAATGAAAAGGTGGGGTTGGAAGTGGCCATTGGCGCATCCTTTGCCGGTGTCCGCGCCTTTGCCACCATGAAGCACGTCGGGGTCAATGTGGCTGCCGACCCTCTGTTTACCGCATCATACACTGGAGGCCGGGGCGGGCTGGTGGTGTTGACCGCCGATGATCCGCAGATGCACAGCTCACAGAATGAGCAGGACAACCGCAACTATGCCTTTGCCGCCAAGCTGCCGATGCTGGAACCATCCGATCCGGCCGAGGCCAAGGCCATGATGCGCACGGCCTTTGAACTGTCGGAGCGTTTTGACTGCCCGGTTCTGTTTCGGACAACGACACGAATTGCCCATGTCAAGGGAGTTGTTGAAAAGGGCGAACGGGTGGCAACAAAACCTGCCTCGGTGGAAAAGATGCCGGCAAAGTTTGTCATGCTGCCCGGCAATGCCCGCATGCGGCGGGCTGAAATCGAAAAACGGATGGCTGCGGCCAGGGAGCTTGCGGAAACGCTGCCGGAAAACCGGGTTGAGCAGGGTAGCGGCCGGCGCGGGTTTATCTGTGCCGGCACCTCATACAACTATGTCAAGGAGGCCTTTCCCGAGGCCCCTGTTTTGAAGCTGGGCATGGTCTGGCCCCTGCCGGAGGGCATGATTCGCGATTTTGCGGCCACCGTGGATGAACTCATTGTCGTTGAAGAGCTTGACCCCTTTCTTGAGACCCATATCAAGGCCATGGGCATTGATTGTCACGGCAAGGACCTGATTCCCAGCCAGGGCGAGCTCAATTCCTTTATTGTCCGCAAGGCCGTTGAGCCGGATTCGGTGGGAGAGTTGTTTGCGCCCCTTGATCTGCCCATGCGGCCGCCCAATATGTGTGCCGGTTGTCCGCATCGGGGTATTTTTTATAACCTGTCAAAGATGAAGGATGTCTTTGTCTCCGGGGATATCGGCTGTTATACCCTGGGTTTTCTGCCGCCGCTGTCGGCCATGGATTCCTGTGTCTGCATGGGCGCCTCCGTGACCGTGGCCCACGGCATGAGTAAGGCCCTGGGCGAGGACGGCATGGGGAAGGTCGTTGCCGTGCTTGGAGATTCCACCTTCATGCATTCGGGCATGACCGGGCTGCTCAACGCCGTCTACAACGAGTCAAATGCGACCGTGATTATCCTTGACAACCGGACCACGGCCATGACCGGCCATCAGAACAACCCGGCTTCCGGTAAAAATATCAAGGGTGAACCGGCCCATGCCGTTAACCTGGAAAAACTCTGTGAGGCAATCGGTGTACCCCGGGTGAGGGTCGTCAATCCGCACGAGATAAACAAAACAAAAAAGGTGCTGAAGGAGGAGATCGCCTCTCCTGATCCTTCGGTGGTCATCAGCCGGGCGCCCTGTGTCCTGCTGCCGGAGATGGTCAAGGCGAAAAAACCGGTCTATTTCACCAATCTTGAGAACTGCAGCGGCTGCATGGCCTGTGTGCGTCTGGGGTGTCCGGCCATCAGCTGGCATCCGCTGACTCCGGAACAGGCCGAAGAGCGTGGCTATACAAAAAAACAGAAGGGCTATGCCGAGATTACCGAGGTGCAGTGTAACGGCTGCGGCCAGTGCGCGGAGTTGTGCAAGTTTGAAGCGATCAGCACAAGGGAGGAGAACTGATGAGGCAAAGTGGCAATATTCTCTTCTCTGGAGTTGGCGGCCAGGGAATTCTTCTGGCCAGTGAGTTGACGGCCTATGCCCAACTCGAGGCCGGTTTTGATGTGAAAAAAAGTGAGGTGCACGGGATGGCCCAGCGGGGCGGTTCGGTGGAGGCCCATCTGCGTTACGGTGAGCGGGTGTATTCACCGCTGATTGATCCGGGCACTGCCGATATCCTGGTTGCCTTCGAGATTCTGGAAGCGGCCCGGTATCTGCCCTATCTGCACAAGGACAGCGCCGTGGTCGTCAATACCCAGAAGATTCTGCCGCCGGCGGTTGCCCTGGGCAAGATGGAATATCCCGATAATATACTGGACGAACTGACCGATCGTGGAATCAAGGTAGTGGCCATTGATGCCTTTGCCGTTGCCAAAGAGGTGGGTGAGCTGCGGACGGCCAATGTGGCCATGGTCGGGGCCATGTCCAATTTCCTGGCCGCCTCGCCGCAGGTTTTTCTCGATGTGATTGACAAGAAAGTAAAACCTGCTTTTCGCGAGGTGAATAAACAGGCCTTTGAGGCGGGGCGAAAATTAGTTTACAACTGAGCAGAGAGGGAAAGCAATGAACATGATGCGGGTGAAGGAGATAGAAACATTGCCGCGGGCCGGGCTGGAGGCCATCCAGTTGCAGCGGCTGCAGAGTCTGGTACACCGGGTCTACGAAACCGTGGCCCCTTACCGGGAAAAGATGGATGCGGCCGGGGTCAAGCCCGGGGATATCCAGTCCCTGGCTGATCTGAAAAAACTTCCCTTTACCACCAAGGACGACCTGCGTGACAACTATCCCTTTGGCCTGTTTACCGTTCCCATGGATGATGTGGTGCGGGTACACGCCTCTTCCGGCACCACCGGCAAGCCCACCGTGGTCGGCTATACGGCCGGCGACATCGAGATGTGGGCCTCTGTCATGGCCCGGGCCCTGTCCATGGCCGGGGTGACCAAAGGCGACATGATCCATAATGCCTACGGCTACGGCCTGTTTACCGGCGGCCTTGGCGCCCATTACGGGGCCGAGTACCTGGGGGCGACGGTTATACCCGTTTCCGGCGGCAATACCAAGCGGCAGATCACCATCATGCGCGATTTCGGCTCCACAGTCCTGCTGGCCACCCCTTCCTATGCCCTCAACCTGGCCGATGCCATGGCTGATGTCGGGGTGTCGCCCGAGGAGTTGAAACTGCGGGTCGGTATCCACGGGGCCGAGCCCTGGAGCGAGAACATGCGGGAAGAGGTGGAGCGGAAACTGGGTATCCGGGCGGTCGATATCTACGGTCTTTCCGAGGTCATCGGCCCGGGTGTGGCCATGGAATGTCTGGATACCGACCGGGGCATGCATATCCTGGAAGATCATTTTCTGCCTGAAATTGTCGATCCCGACACCTTTGAACCTCTGCCCTATGGCGAACCGGGAGAACTGGTCTTCACAACCCTCACCAAAGAGGCCTTTCCGATCATCCGCTACCGGACCAAGGACCTGTCGCGGTTGATTGCCGAGCCCTGCAAGTGCGGCCGTACCCTGGTGCGGATGGAAAAGGTCACCGGCCGCACCGATGACATGCTGATTATTCGCGGGGTCAACGTCTTTCCCTCCCAGGTTGAGCATGTGCTGATGGGCGTTGAAGGCGTGGAGCCCCATTACCAGATCGAGGTCAACCGGGAAGGAAATCTCGATACCATGGATGTGCTGGTCGAGGTCAGCGAAGAGGTCTTTTCCGACGAGATAAAAGTGTTGGAAAACCTGGCCCGGAAAATCCAGGTGGAGATCAAGGACCTGCTTGGCGTGACCGCCAAGGTCAAGCTGGTTGAGCCCCGGAGCATCAAACGGTCAGAGGGCAAGGCCCAGCGGGTGATTGATAACCGGAAGTTGTAGCAGCTGGAACCTGGAACGTAAAACCCGAAACTCAATACCCGGAGGGGATTGGTCATGCGTGTAGAACAAATTGCGGTTTTTCTGGAAAACAAATCGGGCCGTCTTGCTGAAATAACCGAAATATTGGCGGAAAACGGAATAAATATCAGGGCGTTGTCCGTGGCGGATACGGCCGATTTCGGCATCCTCCGTCTCATCGTCAACAAGGTCGACCAGGCGCAGAAGGTCTTGAAGGAAAATGGCTTTACCGTGGGGAAAACCACGGTCATTGCCGTCGAGGTCCCTGACCAGGCTGGCGGGCTGGCCGGTGTGTTGAAGACCGTTGAAGCGGAAGGGCTGAATGTGGAATATATGTATGCCTTTGTCAATAAAAGCGGGGAAAAGGCCGTTCTTATCTTCCGTTTTGATGATATGGACAAGGCGATTAAGCTCCTGCAGGAGGCGGGTCTGACTCTGTTGTCCGGAGAGCAGGTCTGTTCCCTGTAGGACATCATCTATCCTTTCTCTGGAAGAAGAGAATACTGAAAGAGCGGAAAAAACAGTGTGGAGATAGCCGCCTGGCGCGGTTGATTGTTAATGAGGACGAAAAAGGAGGCAGTAACGTGAAAAGACTTGGGATAAAAATTATTTTAGGCGCGGCCGCATTCTGTATGCTGGCCCTGCCTGTTCAGGCGGGAACCTATAAAGTCGGCGCTATTTTTGCCGTCACCGGCGGTGCA